>NZ_NCWQ01000003.1:0-119406 GCF_002156885.1 Flavobacterium sp. AJR
ACGCGGATGATACGGATTTACAAAAGTAAAAACGCGGATTAAAAACGGATTTTTAAAAATAATAGATGGAAATCCGTTTAATCCGTGTTTTCGCTATAGCGAATCCGCATAATCCGCGTCCCTTTATAGACAATTTAAGTTAGCCACAGATGAAGCAGACCTATGGCAAAAAACGCATTTGATTTATAGAATCTTTAGCAAAAAACAGAATTCGTAATTGTAAAATTACTTTGTAACTTTGTAGCTTAATGTTTGAACCGATGAAATATAGAATATCTCTTTTCCTGCTTTTTGTTTTTCTTTTAAATTCTTGTCAGAATAACGACGAAAAGCGACTTGCCGAAAATAAAAAGGAAGCCAAAAAGAAAGAATTGATTTTTAATAATATTAGAAATAGTTGGGTTTTTTACGATAGTTCTATCAATGAGGCTTCTGAACAAATTGAAAACCAATGGAATGAATGGCACCTGTTTTTAAAAGTATTAAAAGGAACGCCTCAAAAAACCATTGGAGCATTTCAAAAAAAATCTACTGAAATCACCAAAAGCGCTGAGGCTTTAAATAATAATATTCCAGCCCAACTTAATGTACCTCAAGTTAAAACCAGAATCGCCATCATAATTACGAAAATAAAAATGATGGATTTATATATTCATTTGGATAGAATTCCCGACGAAAAGGTCAGTATTTTAATCAGAGAAATAAATAATGAACTAATGGCTTTACAAAGACAAATGGATAAGATTCTTGTAAAGAGTAAGATTCCTGTTGAAGACGGGGAGACAGAGTTAATGAAAATGATAAAGGATACTGCAAGAGCAATTCCTAATGAAAAAGTGACCCCAAATATTCCTAGAGTTGAGTAAAAGTGCTTTATATACTACGTACGATAATTTGCCCAAAACACAGCAAATTGCCAATCAGTTAATAGAAAATAATGAAGTAAAATTGCATCTTAGCGGATTGTTAGGATCGTCGGTTTCATTTGTAATTCGTTCTTTGTTTAAGAAAGTCGAATTGCCTTTTCTTGTTATTTTGGATAATAAGGAAGAAGCTGCGTATTATCTGAACGATTTAGAACAAATGATCGGGGAGCAAGATGTATTGTTTTATCCCGGATCTTACCGAAGACCGTATCAGATAGAAGACACTGATAATGCCAATGTTTTGCTTCGTGCGGAAGTATTAAACCGAATTAATTCGCGTAAAAAGCCTGCTGTAATCGTAACTTATCCCGAAGCATTATTTGAAAAAGTAGTGACTCGAAAAGAGTTGGATAAGAATACGTTGAAAGTATCAGTTGGCGATAAAATTTCAATTGATTTTATTAATGAAGTTTTATTCGAATATGAATTCAAAAGAGTAGATTTTATTACCGAGCCCGGAGAGTTTTCTGTTCGTGGAGGAATTGTCGATGTGTTTTCTTTTTCAAATGATAATCCATATCGAATTGAGTTTTTTGGAAACGAAGTTGATAGTATTCGAAGCTTTGATGTTGGGACACAATTATCTATAGAAACACATAAAAAAATCACGATAATACCAAATGTCGAGAACAAAGTGTTTCAGGAAAATAGAGAAAGTTTCTTAGATTATATTTCTGAAAAAACAGTTCTTTTTATTCAAGATACAGATGGATTTCTAAGTCAGTTAGACAAACAATTTGCAAGAGCCGAAGAAGCTTACGAGAAATTATCGCAAGAAATTAAGCGTGCAACTCCAGATCAGTTGTTCCTAAACCAGAAGTCGTTTATAAAAAAAGCATTGGATTTTTCGATTGTAGAATTGGCCAGTAAACCAATTTTTAAAACAATCAAGAAATACGATTTTCATATTCAGCCACAACCCTCATTCAATAAACAATTTGATTTATTGCTTAATAATTTAAGTGATAATCATTTTAACGGATACAAGAATTATTTGTTTTGTTCGAATGATGCACAGGCAAAACGTTTCCATGATATTTTTGAAACGTTGGACGAAGCCAATTCCGAAAATATCCGCAAGCAATATAATACAGTGGTTTTACCATTGTACCAAGGTTTCATAGATGACGAAAATCAGATTACGTGTTATACCGATCATCAGATTTTTGAGCGTTACCATAAATTCAATATTAAAAACGGCTATTCTAAAAAACAGAATATCACGCTTAAAGAATTGACTACATTATCGGTTGGGGATTATGTAACACATATCGATCACGGAATCGGACGATTTGGTGGATTACAAAAAATTCAGGTAGAAGGAAAAACGCAAGAAGCTATTAAATTGGTTTATGCCGATAATGATATAGTGTATGTGAGTATTCACTCGCTTCATAAAATTTCTAAATACAACGGAAAAGACGGAACGCCACCCAAAATTTATAAGTTAGGTTCGAATGCTTGGAAGATTTTAAAACAAAAAACCAAAGCACGAGTTAAACATATCGCCTTCAATCTTATTCAGTTGTATGCTAAAAGAAGATTAGAAAAAGGATTCCAGTTTGCGCCAGATAGTTACTTACAAAACGAATTAGAAAGTTCGTTTATTTACGAAGACACACCAGATCAAACGAAATCAACTCAAGAAGTAAAAGCCGATATGGAAAGCGACCGACCAATGGATCGTTTGGTTTGTGGTGATGTAGGATTCGGAAAAACAGAAGTTGCAATTCGTGCCGCTTTTAAAGCAGTAGATAATAGCAAGCAAGTTGCAGTCTTGGTGCCAACCACAATTCTTGCCTACCAGCATTACCGTACTTTTTCGGAACGATTAAAAGAAATGCCAGTTTCTGTTGGGTATTTAAACCGTTTTAGAACTGCAAAACAAAAAGCACAAACGCTTAAAGATTTAGCCGAAGGAAAACTAGATATTGTAATAGGAACACACCAATTAGTAAACAAAAATGTAGTTTTTAAAGATTTAGGATTACTAATTGTCGACGAAGAACAAAAGTTTGGAGTAAACGTAAAAGATAAATTGAAGACAATTGCTGCCAATGTTGATACGTTGACATTAACAGCAACGCCAATTCCGAGAACATTACAATTCTCCTTAATGGCAGCGAGAGATTTATCTGTAATTACTACACCACCGCCCAATCGTTACCCAATCGAGACTAATGTAGTTGGTTTTAATGAAGAATTGATTCGTGATGCGATTTCGTATGAAATTCAGCGTAACGGACAGGTTTTCTTTATTAATAACCGAATCGAAAATATAAAAGAAGTTGCCGGAATGATTCAGCGTTTGGTTCCAAATGCAAGAGTAGGAATCGGACACGGACAAATGGAAGGTGCTAAGCTAGAAGAATTAATGTTGGCATTTATGAACGGAGATTTTGATGTTCTGGTAGCTACAACAATTATCGAAAGTGGACTTGATGTACCAAATGCCAATACCATTTTTATCAATAATGCTAATAATTTCGGATTGTCGGATTTACATCAAATGCGTGGTCGAGTAGGGCGTAGCAACAAGAAAGCATTCTGTTATTTTATCTGTCCGCCATATTCATCCATGACCGAAGATGCTCGTAAACGAATCCAGGCTTTGGAGCAATTTAGCGAGTTAGGAAGTGGTTTTAATATCGCGATGAAAGATCTTGAAATTCGTGGGGCAGGAGATTTATTAGGTGGTGAACAAAGCGGTTTCATTAATGAAATCGGGTTTGATACTTACCAGAAAATCATGAATGAAGCCATCGAAGAATTAAAAGAAAACGAATTCAAAGATTTATATCCTGCGGAGAACGATATTGAAACGAAGGAATACGTAAAAGACTTGCAAATCGATACCGATTTTGAGTTATTGTTTTCTGATGAATATATTAATAATGTTACAGAGCGTTTGAGTTTGTACAACGAGTTAGGTTCTGTGAAAAATGAAGAAGAACTGGTTCTCTTCCAAAACAAATTAATTGACCGTTTCGGGCCAATGCCTCCGCGTGCCAATGCGTTGATGAATAGTATCCGCATTAAATGGATTGCTACTAAAATAGGAATTGAGAAACTGGTAATGAAAAAAGGTAAAATGATTGGTTATTTTGTTTCCGATCAACAGTCTGATTATTATCAATCGAAACGTTTTCATAAAGTGATAAATTTTGTGCAAACACATAGTAATATTTGCAAAATGAAAGAAAAAGAAACTCCAAATGGTTTACGTCTTTTATTGACTTTCGAGAATGTGAAATCTACCAAAAGAGCTTTGGAGCTGATGGAGTTATTTGAAGAATAAGTTTTTATTTCTATATAAAAAATGGCGCATGAAATTTTCATGCGCCATTTTTTATGGTTAGAATGTAAGGATTACTCTAGTTTTAGATAATGTAAACCTTTATTTCCTGAAATAATTATCTTGGTTTTAGAGAATGAGATGTCATTTATAACTGAACCTGTTGGTAATTCAAGCTCTAGTTCCCATGTTGCACCTGAATCTTTTGTTACAAATAACTTATCACCAGACTGAATATACCATTGAGTTTCTGTTCTAAGAAAGATAGAAGTCACATCCGATTTTATTTTAGTCCATGTTTTTAGCATATCGTTTGATTGCTGTAGTGTTTTATCTGTATTGTTTATTGAGAGTATTTTGTTGATGTTTAGGAACTTGTATGCAAGAGATAAATTTGTGTCTGCATTGCTGATAGTGTCTTTAATGATCCAATTACTATAACCTGTTTCAGATTCCATAACTGCATTTTTTTGAATATTAGAACCGTATTTTTTTGGATCATAAATTCTACCCAATTGATAAAATTTATCATTTGATGTTGATTTTCCAAAAGATTTAACGTTCAGTCTAATATTACCACCATTTTTAATAACCGTCGTAGCCCACATCGGATAGTCATTTTTAACAAAAGTCTTCCCATTGTCAGCAGTATAAATTTGCGCACCCATTACTGTATTTATAATAGAACTTTTACTATCCAAATATCCAATGTACAAGCCATTTAGCTCAATACTAAAATTGTTTTCTGGGACTATTTTGTTGGTTGTTTCAAAGCCATTATCGGTAAAAGTAGCTTGACGTGTATTAGTTAAAACACCTATTTTGTCATTAAACATTTTAAAAGCTCCGTAGTAACCTGGCTGATTGATTGATGCTTGTTCATAACCTGAAGCTTTAGGTTCTAGTTTTACTGGGAGGTTCTCATTGATAAACGAAAAGATAGTTTTACTATCATCAAAGATTGAAGAATTATTAATGTTAACATTCCCTAAAGTATTTAGCTTATTCCATCCTTTTGCTATAACAAAGAAATTTATAGGAGTACTACTCACTTTTTGAACCTGTATTTTTAAAATATTTGCTCCAGTTTTGAAAGCATCTGAATTAGATATCAAAATTTTACTATTAGTAATTTCTTTTGGAGTAATTTCAATATCATTAATAAAAACTTTAGTTGGAAAATCTTTATTGATAAAGTTAGTTCCTGTAATCTCTAAATTTTCTCCTGTAATAAGAAACTCAGAGGGAACTTTAGTAATTGTAATTGGTGATGGATGACTAGTTTCTGGGGTATTATCACCCGATTCATCACTTGAGCAGGAAACAAATAATCCTCCAGTTAAGAGAATTGATAATAGAAGTAGTTTTTTTTTCATTCGGTTTTATTAAGATTGATTTCTGCAGTAAATGAATGGAATTGTCAAATAATATCAAAATTTGAGGGATTATATTTATGACATTTTTGTTAAAAAATAATTTATTGCTTAAGATATTTATAAAACTCAGAGTGTGTTTGTGGTTAAATGTCTATAATATAGTGAAATAAGTAATTGTAAGCTATGCTGGTTCTTGGCTTTTATAATATAGAATTGATTAAAAAGACGTTAGAGATAATGGAGTTGTTTGAGGAGTAGATAGCTTTGAGGAAGGATTTTATTTTTTATTATCCAACAAGATTTCGGTCATATTCTTATAATTATTTAAGAAACCTTTGGTGATTAAGTAGTGTTCCGTTTCCTCATAATCAACTTGTCTTATTCCGTTTTCATCCAATTGATATATTATTGCATTCGGATATGCCAGAAGAATGGGAGAGTGGGTAGCGATTATAAACTGCGAATTGTTTTTTACGTGTTCATCTATTGCCGCAAACAGTGTAAGTTGCCTCATGGGAGATAAAGCAGCTTCGGGCTCATCAAAAACATAAAGACCATTTCCGCCTAATCGTTCAGTAATGATTTTCATGAAAGATTCCCCATGAGAACATTCATGCAAGGAATGACCCGTTCCCTGAAGGTTGTCTGTTTCCTCCATATAAGTTGCCAGATTATAAAAACTTTCAGCACGAAGAAAGTAATAATCTTCTGGGAGACTATGACTTTTTGCAATCTTCAAATAATTAAAAAGGCCAGATGTATTCTGATGGGTACTAAAACGAGCATGTTTACTTCCTCCTTCTTGACTTAATCCCATACTTAAAGCAATTGCTTCTATCAGCGTAGATTTTCCTGAGCCATTTTCTCCTACGATAAAAGTAACATCAGAGTGAAATTCAACTTTATCCAACCCTTTTATAGATGGTATCGTAAAGGGATATTCCTCATAACTTGTAATTGATTCTCTTTTGAGTGAGATTTCTTTTAAATAAGGTTTGTTTGTTATCACTTACGAGTTGATTTTAATTGAATTGATGAGAGGGGTCAAAAATAAAACATTTTTACGGATGAGCTTCTTAAAATTTATTAGAGCATAAAAACGGATGCGTTTCCTGAAAAAAAATAAGGGCGTATGAAATTTTCATACGCCCTTATTTTTTTATCGGGATAGAAACTATATCCGATTATTGTAATTAACTATTTGACAATTGATTTAATTAAATATGAATTTCTTTTAATATCTCTTCAAGGAATTGTGCCATTTCATCTGCATTTTGTTTGTTGAATGGCATTGGTGGTTTTATTTTTAAAACATTGTGCAAAGGTCCATCAGTACTTAGCAAATATCCTTTTTCTTTCATTTTTTCGACAACAATATCAATTTCAGGAATTGCAGGTTCCATTGTGGTTCTGTCTTTCACCATTTCGGCACCAATAAATAAACCATGTCCGCGAACATCACTGATGATTGGGAATTTATCCATTAATCCTTTTAGTAAGTCCATTAGATAATTACCTACTTCTAGGGCGTGTTGTTGCATTTCTTCGTCCTGAATTACTTCCAGAACAGCTAGTCCAGCCGACATAGATACGGGATTACCTCCAAAAGTATTGAAGTATTCCATGCCGTTGTTAAAAGCATCGGCAATTTCGTTTGTTACAATTACTGCTGCAAGCGGATGACCGTTTCCTATAGGTTTTCCTAGTACAACAATATCCGGAACGACATCTTGTAATTCGAAACCCCAGAATTTATCGCCAACTCTTCCAAATCCTACCTGAACTTCATCGGCAATACATACTCCACCCGAAGCTCTTACGTAATCGTAGACTGTTTTTAGATAGTTTTCTGGTAACGGAATCTGACCTCCAACGCCCAATAAGGTTTCGCAGATAAATACGGCTGGTGATTTGTCTTCTTTCTTTAAATCTTCAATTATTCTTTGTACATCGGCAGCATATTTTTCGCCAGCTTTTGCATCGCCATATTTATAAGGACCTCGATATAAATCGGGATTAATTGCTTTATGAATCCACGGCATTTTTCCAAAACCTCCTTTACTGTCAAATTTATAAGGACTCATTTCCATAGCTACGGTTGAGGTTCCGTGATAAGCATGATCTAATACGATAATGTCTTTTTGCTTTGTAAAATGGCGGCTCATTCTTATAGCAAGGTCATTTGCCTCACTACCAGAGTTTACGAAATAACAAACGCTTAATGACGATGGTAATGTTGCGGTAAGTTTTTCAGCATATTCTAATATAGTATCGTTAAGATATCTTGTATTAGTGTTTAAAGTTGCAATTTGTTTTTGCATCTTCTTTACCACTACAGGATGACAATGTCCAACATGAGATGGATTGTTTACACAATCTACAAAGGTTCTTCCTTTATCATCATATAAGTATTGTAATGCCCCTTTTACGATTTTTAGTTTCTCGTTGTAACCAATGCTTAGATTTCTACCTACATTTTTTTGACGAGCTTGTAGTAAATCAGAATAGTCGGAATTATTTATCACGCCATCAAATCCGCAAGCTTTTCTAAAAGTATCCTGAGCTTTTATAGGATTTATTTTGATGAGTTTGTATAATAACTCCCAAGCTGGCTTCTCTGTTATAAAATGATGGGCATTATCGCTATTTAGCGATGCGTTATAAGCCGACTGTGTTACGCTTATACATAGCCTTCCAGCGATTAAATAATATAATAAATCTAGTTCTTGTGTTGTAAGCGAATATGCTTCATGATATCCTTTTACGATGAATGAAGCAGCTGTTAACGGATCATCACTTTCTAGGATTGCATACGTACAAGCTATTGCAAGATTATTGATTAAAGCGGAATAAACCATATCGCCAAAATCTATCAAACCAGTAGTTTTTTCTCCTTGCGCCATTACATTACAATCATTGGCATCATTATGAATGTATGCATGTCGTAATGTATGTATTTGCGGAAGCACTTCGGTGTCAAACTGCAAAAGGAAATACCCGGCAATTCGTCTACGTTCGTGATTAGTAATGTACTTCAGTTTTTCATTGGCATCACCCGCTCTGCTAATGTCCCACGTATAATGGCGATGCATTGCAGGGTGAGAAAAGTCTTGTAATGCTTTATCCATATTCCCCATAAATGCACCTAAATTATAAAGAGCATTACTAGATTTTTTTTGTTCCTCGTACCAAAAAGTGCCTTCAAGAAAACTAAGAATTCGTATGTAATACGTTTTGTTATCTCTGATTATTTGGGTTAAAGCTTCTCCGTTTTTATTGATAGAAAACTGCTGAAAGCTTTCTGCTAATGGACTTTTGCTTAAATGCTGAATGATTTTAACCTGCGCATCCAGAAAAGGATACGGCTGATTTTCATCAGAAAGCTTTAATATATACTTTTGATTTTTCTCATCGGTTAAGATAAAATTCAATTCATCATAACCGTCTAACGCTTTTACGGTAGCGGATAATCCATAATGTTCTATCGCTAATTGCTGAATGTCTGTTTCTGAAAAAATCATTGGTATTGTTTATTAAGTTGTTTTATCTGTTTTCTCGTTTTCCTACACGGTATTTTTTTGATCATGTAGTGAAAAGTTTTTCACCACAAATTTCACAAATTATCGCTAATTTTTTTAAATAAAAGCATTCTTATATTTGTACTAATTGCTTCGCCAGTTCGCTCTTTCAGGCTCGGGTTGTGGCTGTTTTTTTATTTCCAAATAATGGCTTGTGCTGGTTGTAAAGGGTTTTGTCCCACAAGAATTTTACTTCCTTGAGGTATTGGTAAGTTTATAGGTTCGTTTGTATAGTTTACACCTACATAAAAACCATCTCTCCATTCTACAAATACTCCTTTTGGTAAATCTTCGATAGTAACTTTTGCACGTTCGTAAATAGTACGTACAACTTGTCTTTCTAAAGTTCCGTCTTTACTTTCTGCACCAATATAAGTAACAGTTCCTTTGCCTAATTTTCTTGTAATAGCAGCAGCTTTACCTTTATAAAATTGATCTGCATAGGTTGCTAATACTTCCGTTCCTTGTTTTGGGTTTAGGACATCTGCCCAAGTATTCCATTTGTGGGTATTGTTTCCTGAGCTTATTGTTCCGTTTACATTGGCAACAAGCATATCAAAAAAATCTACATCGGCACCAATTAATGGTACGATTGGCGCACTCCAATTAGCTTCAAAGAAATGTCCGTTTCTATCCTTTTGACCTGTACGGCAAGAAAGGATTAAGTTTCCTCCGTTTTCAACATATTTAGTCCATTTATCGACCAATTTCTGATCTATAAGTTGGTAAGCAGGAGCAACGATAAACGGATAAGCAGAGAAATCTTCGTCTTCTGTAATAAAATCCATTGGTGCACCAGTCGATTTTACTGCAGTTGTATATATGTTTCTATGTCTCCAGGTACTCCAGAATTCTGTTTGTTTTTGGTTTTCTAAATCCCAAAGGTTTTCATGACTCCATAAAAAACCTGTTTTTCTTTTTGCAATTTCCTGTGGAATTACCGCTTTAGGATTGTACTCTTTGCGAAGTAATTTCATGTCTTCGATAGATTGTACAAATTCTTTTCCGCCTGTTGTAAGTGTTACACCATCGGTTCCTACGATTCCGTCATGGTACATTTCACTACTTCCTAGTGGATGTCTGTATCTATACGTACAAGTAAATGAACAACCACCACCAAAAGCTTGAGATATCCACATATGAACCGTTCCTGGTTGTAATTGCGGGTTAATTCCAGCCCAGTTTACTTGCCCAGGTTGTAATTCCATAATACCAGTAACACCGCTTATAGATCTGTAATAATCGTTTGCT
The DNA here is from genome assembly GCF_002156885.1 of Flavobacterium sp. AJR. Taxonomy (NCBI): domain Bacteria; kingdom Pseudomonadati; phylum Bacteroidota; class Flavobacteriia; order Flavobacteriales; family Flavobacteriaceae; genus Flavobacterium; species Flavobacterium sp. AJR. Next base: position 10,427 of record NZ_NCWQ01000003.1, read on the forward strand.
TCAGATATTTTGTTAGGATGCCCCATTCTAAAACTATCTCCTCCTAAAGGATTCTGTCCACTTACAGGATACATGGTATAGGTAATGAAATCCATTTTGTTAGCACTTCTAGGATCGGCATCATAAATTACATTGGTAAAGTTGGTTGTTATCCATTGTTTTGGATCAACATACTTTCTAAGTATTTCCGCTTGTCTATTTAAATATTCACCCTGTGCATCCGAGGTAAATCTTTTAAAATCTAAAACGGCATGAGGACTTAATTTATCTTCAAAATAAATTTCGGCATTAGGTAAAACTATTTGTTCAAAGTTATTATAACGGGTACTCCAAAAATTCCCAACCCATTCTGTATTTAGTTTTTCGATTGTTCCGTATTTGGCTTTAAGCCAAATTTGAAATGCTTTGCGGGCAGAAGGACTAAAATCGGCAGTTCCCAAAGGTTCATTGTCGATTTGCCAACCCATAATATTTTTGTTCTTACCGTATCTTTTTCCAAGTTCGGCAACTATTTGATCTGTAAATTCTCGGTATTTTTCATTTGTTATAGATACATTAGCTCTATTGCCGTGTTCTCTGCGACGCCCGCTTGCATCTACTAAATAAATTTCAGGATATTTGTCTCCCATCCAGGCTGGTGGAGTTGGAGTTGGAGTACAAAGTATCACTTTTAATCCATTTTTTTCGGCTATGGCAAGTGCATCATCAAGCCATTTAAAATCATATTTACCTTCTTCGGGTTCCATATACGTCCAGGCAAATTCGGCAAAATGCGTAAACTCAAATCCTAGTTTTTTTATGTTTTTTAAATCACGTTCCCATTGTTCTTTTGGCCATTGTTCAGGATAATAGTAAACACCAATTTGCATTAAATCGGGTTTTGAAAAAAAACGTTGTGCGTCTTTGTTCTCCGTAGAAGTAGCTTTTTTGTTTTGAGAAAAAACGGGATTCGAGTTACAATTTGCGATAAGCAATAGTGTAAATAAAATTTTAACTAATGGTATATTTTGCTTGAACATTCTTGGTTGTATTGAGTTAATCGAATATGTGGTATTTTTTTAATTATTTATCTTCTAAAAGAAGCATTAAATAATGTGATGCCGACCAGCTAAAGTTAAAAGCTTCCATTCCTTTTCCTGTAAGCGGTTGGTAATTTTCTCTTATAGATGTGCCTTTGTCCAGAACACCTTCTGCGTTATGAATGAGTTTATGTGCCAATTGGTTTGCTTCGGTTGTGTAACCATATTTTTCCAATCCATTTATTCCAAAATAACTTTGGTCAAGCCAAATAGGTCCTCTCCAATATCCGCGTTCTGGTTTAAATTTTGGGTGGTTTGCTGCCAATGTTGGTAAAGGAACAAAAGTGTTGAAAATAGTTGGATCCATCATGTTTTCTTTCATCGCTTTGGTTTGTTCAGCAGTAGCAACCTCAGCCCAAATAGGCAAATATCCTTCGCATCCCATTGCTTTTATCAATGTTTTACCGTCGATTGTTGTATCGTAATACCAACCTGTTGCTGGGTCCCAAAATTGAGTTTGGATTTTAGCTTTTAAAACCACACTTTCTTCTTGCCATTTTTTAGCTTCTTCATTCAATTTTAAAACTTGTGCCATTTTGTTTAAATAGTTCTTTTCGGCATATAAAAACGAATTCAAGTCAACACTTTCTTGGTCTAATGAATAGGCTTTATCTCCGTTTTTTAGGATTTTACTATCATCAAAACGAACGGCATTGTCCATTCCGCTTTCCCATTTAGCGGCAACCAATGTACCATCTGTAGAACCAAATTCGCATATTCCGTCTTGATCATGGTCACGTTCTTTGTACCACCAGTTATGATATGATTTTAGTTTTGGATAAAACTCTTTTATAAAATCAGCATCTTTAGTTTTTTCATAAATTTTCCAGATTGCCCATGCTGCAAGTGGAGATTTTGTGTTACGGTAATTGTTTTCTTCTATTAGATTATTTCTGTAAATACAATCTGGAATAAATCCGTTTGGTTCCTGATAATCAAATAGAGCACGCATTTGGTCTTTTGCTAGTTCAGAATCATAATTGGCTACTGCAACTGCATGTTTCCAACTGTCCCATGCCCAAAAGCCATGAAACCACTCATAATTATAACTCGGGAAAAGTCCACCGTGTTTTAAACCTTCGGCAGCAATTCGGGTATTGTTTTGTAATGTAAGTACCAGTTTAGCTACTAAATCAGAATAAGTATTGTCTTTATAGATGGCTTTTTTCTTGGCTATTAATTGTGCCAATTGAGTTTCTTTTTCTTTTTGTGTGTTTTTAAGTAGTGTGTTGAACGTTGTTTTTGCTATAACTTCATTTTCATTTTTCCATGAGTATTGTGGGAAAATAAAGGATTGAGAAACAACTATTTCTTTAGTTTCATTTGGTTTTAATGTTAGTTTTTCTGTTTGAGTTTTATAACCTTGTTTTGTGATTTCAATTTGTGGTGTTGTATTAAAAAACTGAATATAACCCACGGCTGTACTTTTCGTGGAAACGATTTTTAAAGTTTTACCATCTTTAGATAACTGTAAATCATCTAAAAACATGTTAGAATTATAGGAAGGATAAAGAGTTATCGTTTTCCCAGATTTATTAGTAATACTTGTTTTTTGTAATGCCGAATGTCCTGATAAAAAAACAAGTTGTTGTTTTATCTCTAATTTCTCGTTTTTGAATTGTTGTTCTAAGTGGCTATTGTAGCTGTTTTGACTTACTAAAGCCTTTTTCCAGTTTATAGCTTCTTGTTTGTTCTCGTCATTAAGTTGTAAGGAAACAAATGAGGGACTTAACCAAACTCCGTTTTGTTCTGTCATTAAAAATGGACCAGAAAAACCACCTTGAACTTCAGAAGGTTCTAGAAATCCGAATCCGAACCAAGCGCCTTTATCCGAGAAAACTAATGATTCTCTATCGGTTGCATTTGCTGGGTTTCCTTTGTAGTTTATGCTGTTTTTTGAAGATTCTAAAATCGGAAAGTCTTTTTGTGCCCAACTGGATTGTAATATAAAAAAGAATGAAAGAATAAAAAGTGTTTGCCTTTTGCCCATGTTATTTCGTTTTTTATTGAATGTTTTTGGTTTTGAGATATATTTCTTTTTTTTAAATAGTGATTAATAGAGAAATACGAAATCAGTAGATAAAAAGAATAGCCCAAGAAATATAGGGCTATTCTTTTAAAAATTAAAATGATTCAATGGATTAATTTGTTTGTAATTCTGTTAATGGTATTGGATAAAAATTGTTTTTTGATGCATCAAAACCTGTACGGCCTACAGCATCAAGTGCCGCTTTTGTTTTTCCCCAACGACGTAAGTCATAAAAGCGATAGTTCTCTAGTGGGAATTCTAGTATTCTTTCGTGTTCGATTTGTGCTTTTACCTCACTACCTGTTGTACCAGTCATTGCAGGCATATCGGCTCTGTCACGAACTTTGTTTATGTATGGGATAGCTTCGGGTGTACGACCTAATTCGTTTAATGCCTCTGCTTGCATCAATAATACATTCGAATAACGCATAAGCGGAATGTTGATTGCTGTAAATTCCTGATCCATTTTTTCCTGAGTACTTGGTATGAATTTACGGAACACAGGTTTGTCGGCATCGCCAAATCTTTCATCGTAAGTAGTTCCTAATACTCTTGGGTTATCTGGGTCATTAAAATAAGGATCTTTAAAGAAAAGCGTGCTATAAATACGAGAATCATAATTTCCTGTAGTCGCTATTTTTCCTTCTTTTTTAAATTCATTTACAAGCATTGTACTCGGAAGAATTTCGTCCCATCCACCAAGTTCTGCAGCACCCATCCAATAATGTAGTGCATTGCGATAGAATGCTCCATTGGCAGTTGTTTCTGAGAATTGAAGTTCGAATATAGATTCTTTGGTGTTCTTATTAGTTCCGTCAAACATAGATACATAATCTTTAACCAAATCATATCCTTGTACTTTGTTTAATGCAGCAAGAGATTCGTTTAAGTAGGTTTGTTTTTGAGCCGTTTCTTCATAAGCTCTGGTTAAATAAGCAAACCCTAAATAACTATTGGCAGCTCCGCTGGTAGCACGACCTGTTTTATCCTGAGATTGTTTAGGAGGCAATATTGCAGCTACAGCTTTAAACTCGCTTGTAATAAAATCCCAAGCTTCGGCACGTGTAGATAATGGTATGTTTAAATCACTTTCTTTAGTAACATACTTACTTCTAACATAAATTTGTTCCCAGTTAAGCAGCAATTTCATGTGATAATACGCACGCAAAAAACGAGCTTCAGCTTCTATTTGCGCTCTGTCGGCATCGGTAATAGTTGCTGCTGGAATTTGTGGTAACTTATCAATAACCTGATTGGCATTACTAATTCCTCTATAATTGATTCTCCAATATTCAGTAAACTGGCTATTACCATTTGTGTAGGTAAATGTTGAAAGTTCTACCCAGTTTGGGTAATTTAATGCATCACTTCCTAAATCACAAATGTCTTCACGATATGCCTCAACGGGCCATTTTACTTCGGCAAAATACCATTCACTTGTAGCAGCTTCAAGTTGAGAATATGTTGCAGCCAGAGCAGATTCAGCATCAGATTTGTTCCTCCAGAAATTCTCTGAGGTAAGTTGGTCGGGCGATTGTTGGTCTAAATAGTCACTGCAACCAGTGATTGTGAATAAACCTATAACGGATAATATAAAAAATATCTTGTTCATGATTATGTTTTTATAATAGTATTAAAATATATATTGAACACCAGATACAAATGATCTTGTAAATGGGTACACAAAACGATCTACTCCTGTATTAAGAACTGTGTCGCGTGAGAATTCTGGGTCAATACCGGAGTAATTTGTAATTGTAAATAGGTTCTCGACACTTACGTAAAATCTAAGCTTATCTATTTTTGCACCACCTAACATTTTATTAGGTATTGTATATCCTATTTGTAACTGACGCATTCTTATAAAATCACCACTTTCTAAGAAACGATCAGATTCGCGACTGTTTCCGTTAGGATCTTGTAGTACCGCACGAGGAGTATTACTAGGATTTTCTGGTGTCCATGAGTTAAGCGTTGTAGCCAACATGTTGGTTCCTGAATTCATAGATTCGTAAAAATATCTGTTTCCGTTATATAATTTGTTACCCCAACCACTTCCTATCAAAGCAGAGAAATCGAATCCTTTATAACTAGCGCCTAAACTAAGGTTAGCTTCCATTTTTGGCAATCCTGTTCCTGCGTATGATTTGTCATTTTCGTCTATAACACCATCTCCGTTTAAATCCTTGAAGCGAATATCTCCTGGTTGTGCATTCGGTTGTAATAAAACACCATTTTTGCTATGAGCATTTACTTCATCTGTAGATTGGAAAATACCATCGGTTCTGTATAAGTAGAATGCACTAATTGGGCTTCCTACACGTGCTTGAGTAGGGAAATGTTCTGTGCCAAATTTTAATCCTTGTCCGTAAATAGTCTGCCCTTCGTTTGCAAGAGATTCTACGTTGTTTTTAAGCGTTGTAAAGTTAAAGCCTACGTTGTATTTAAACTCATCGATTTGATCACGATAATTAACTTCAAGTTCAAATCCTTTATTGCTAATTTTACCTACGTTAAGTGTTGGATCATCTACTCCAGCAGATGGAGCCAGTTTTTTTGTAATCAATAAATTATCGGTTACATTATGGTAGTAGTTCATAGAACCGCTAATTTTTCCGTTTTTAAGTGTAAAATCGATACCAATATTCTTAGAGTCTGTTGTTTCCCATTGTAAGTTTCTGTTCTCTAATGCTGTTGCAATACTTCCTGGCCATGGGTTACTTCCGCTTCCTTGTACATAACCTGAGCCTAAAGTGTTTCCTGTTTTAATTAATGTATTTGCAGAGTAATATCCTAAGGCAGCTTCGTTACCTAATTGTCCCCAGCTAGCACGTAATTTTAAAGTTGATATAATGAAATCTTTAGGGAAGAAATCTTCTTTTTCTATTTTCCATCCTAATGCTATAGATGGGAAAGTTCCCCAACGGCTGTCTTCGCCAAATTTAGAAGAACCATCTTTTCTAACTGTCATTTGAAGTAAATAACGATCATTAAATGAGTAGTTTAATCGGCTAAAGAAAGAAACACGGTTGTATTGATATTTTGAACCATCCGCAGAAAATGTTCCTCCTTTACCAGCTCCGATAGTTGCAAAACCTGGATCTAAAAACCCAGACGGACGATCAATCGATACTAATTGTCCATTCTCTACAGAATAATCGGTTGTTTTTCCTTCTACAGTTACTCGATTCCAGTTAGACGAAACTCCGTTTATAGTATTACCAAGCATTAATCCAAAAGAATGTTTTCCAAAAGTTTTATCAATTGTAATAATGTTATCTAATATTTGTTCATCCCAATGTGTTCTTAATTCTTCTTGTGAAGCATATTGATGTATTTCTTTAGGATTGGCAATGTATGGAGGGAAATGATAGGTTTCCTGATTGTTTTTTACACGGTAAGAGTACGCTATTTTATATTTTAACCAAGAGGTAATGTTTGCAGTTATGGCAATATTTGCAGTTAAATCTTGTCCTTTGTTCATTCTATCTCTAAAATGTTCTTCGGCAACTGGGTTTGTACCAGCTGGTAAACCATTTTTGTTTGATAATCCATAGCCATAAGGTTCGTCAGCGTCATAAACAGGCACTAATGGTGACATTGTATATACTTCTTTTAACTGAAATGTTGGCTGTGCATTTTGTGTTCCTATAAATGCCATTTTTCCATCTACATCAAAGATTGATTTTTTGAAACTAACTCTTGCGCTGGCAGTTTGTTGGCCAAAATCATTATCGATTACAATTCCTTTTTGCTTTACATAGTTACCATATAATGCAAACTTAATATCGCCTTGTCTTCCTTGGATACCTAAACCGTAATTTTGAGTAAGTCCAGAACGGAAAACCTCATCTTGCCAATCAGTATCGGTTGTAGATGGTGCGCTTATATATGCAGGAAGAGGTTTAGGAGAAGTAGCATATTTATTATATTCATCGTACATTCTTTTGTGTACGGTTTTGTATTCATCTGCATTTAATAAATCCAATGTTTTTGATGGATTAGTGATGCTTAAAAATGAACTAAAGTCTACTTTTATTCCTTCTTTCTGACCGTTTTTGGTTGTAACAATAATTACACCATTGGCAGCAACAGATCCGTAAATTGCAGCAGCTGCACCATCTTTAAGAACCTCAATAGATTCTATATTTGTTGGGTTAACTGTGTTAATGTTTCCTTGAAAACCATCAATAATATAAAGCGGTTCAGTAGCTCCAAAGGTATTTACCCCACGTATTTTTACGCTTACATCAGCACCTGCAACACCACCTGCTTTTTGCACATTTACTCCAGATACTAAACCTTGTAATGCTTCGGCTGGATTTGTTGTAGCTCGTGTTTCAAGACTTTCTTTCTTTACAGATGAGATAGCTCCGGTAACATTACCTTTCTTTTGAGTACCATAACCAATCACGATTACCTCGTTAAGTTTATTGGTTTCTTCTTGCATGGATACATTAATCTCACTGCGATTATCAAGAGGTTCAGTTTTCTCTATAAAACCTACATATGAAAAAACAATAGTTTGATTTGTACCGCTTGGTGTATACGTTAAGGAGTACGACCCATCAAAATCGGTTGCAGCGTTGTATTTGGTTCCTTTTATAGATATACTAACACCTGGTAAGGTGTTGTTCTTATCATCTGTAACTTTTCCAGAGATAGTTTTTTTTGCCTGACTTTCCTGCGCAAGCAGGGTATTAGGCAGCCAAAAAAGGAGAATGATCGGCATTAGAAAAGGCTTCCTAAGTAAGTTTTTTAATTGTTTCATTGGTGTTAGTTTTTGGTTTCTGGTTGTGGTTAAGCTTTTTTATTCTATTTGGGTGGTTTTGTCTGTCGTGGTTATTAATTTTTTGTCATTATGAATGGGTTTTACTTTTAAAAAAGTGATATTTATTTTTTTGAATGCTTTTTACTAAGAATAATGAAATTCAAATTTAGAAGATTGTATATATAAAATACACCAGTACCTACCAGTTTGTTTTTGATGCTTAGAAAAAAGTGTGCCAAGTGTGCCATTTTATCAAGTGATAAAATCAGTAGATTGTTGAGGTTAGAAAATCAAAAAAGAGGAATGATTTTAAATACTCATAAATTAGTAAAGAGGAAACTAAAATGGAGTAAAATTTGATTGAATGACGAAAAAACATAAGGTTTTTCGTTGTAATATTAAGTGAAATGTGTTAGGGTGAATATTTTAAAGTAATCTCTTAAATGTAATTTTTTTGTTTAAATACTGTTTTTTTGAAATTATTCTGTAGTCGAAGTAAATTTTTAAGTATGAGTTTTAGTACAATTAATAGTTAGAATCTATTCTTTTTTAATACTAAAAGTTTTAACGGGAGAACTGTTTATTCTTTTCGGATTGATTCAAAAATAACCCTACCAGTACAAATCAGTTTGATTTTTTGGTGGCAATGTTTAAAGGCGCTTTTCTTTTCCTCGTTTTATATGTTACAAGTATTGAGAAGTATACATAAAAAAATCCCTTTTTCAACTTTTAAATTGGAAAAGGGATTTCGGTATATTTATTAAGAATCTAGTTCTTCAGGTCTTTAATTACTTTAAAAGCGATATCTACCTGATCTTCGCTTACTAAAATGGTAAATTCATTTGAAGTCGAAATTACTTCGTTGATTATAATTCCTTCCCAAGCTAAGCGTTGGAAAATGAAATAGTAAATTCCAGGAACGACAATGTTTTCTTTTGGTAGTTTTACAGTAATTGAAGCTAAGTTGCTCAATTTCTGGATTAATTTTTCGCGAGCAAAATGTTTTTCAACTAATTGATTTATACTGCTGCTAACTACAATGTTAGTTTCATTTACACCACGAGATGAGGTATAAAATATATCTGATAATGTATTAATATCCGAAATTAAATCAGCTTGTTTGTTTAAGACAGTTTCTGATGCTGCAAAAGTGTAATCTGTAAGTTCTGAGCGTACCGTAATCTCACCGATATTCTTGATTACTTTATTGATTTTGTGGTTTAATTTAAAATCTAATTCTTCCGTTAAACGCTTTAAAGACATTACTACAGCACCTTGTTTTACTTCTTTGCCAAACTCGCTTTCTAATTCTGTCATTATATTTCTAGACAATGAGGTCAGATTAATAATGCCGAGTGATAATGCATTTAATAAAAAAGGCTTCGTTTTGATGTAATTTTCTACGATGGAGGAAACAGTTTTCATAATTTTCTGGTTTTTTACTAATTTAGTGTGGTTGGTTTAGTTAGTTGTTGTGTTATATTTTTTTACAAATATAAATTAAAAAACAATTTGTTACAATTATAACAATAAAAAATTATGTTAAAAATGATAAAAAGCATCTATAAGATGTTCAACCACAAATGATTCCTTATTTTTATGGATTCCGATGATATCAAAACGAACTTCAAAATCTATTTCCCTATCGTTTATGTAGGCATTTACTGCTTTTACAAGAAGTTGAATTTTTTTTGCATCGACAAAATCTTGTGGCGAGCCAAAATCTAAACTCGATCTGGTTTTTACTTCTACAATTGCCAAGATATCTTCTTTGGTAGCAATAATATCAATTTCGGCTTTTTGGAAAGTCCAATTTCTATCTAGAATTTTATAGCCGTTTTGTTGGAGATATTCCACAGCAAGATTTTCTCCTTTTTTTCCAAGCTCATTGTGTTCGGCCATTTTTTTTAGTTTTTAGTTATAGTTTTGAAATGTTATCTATTGAATATAGATGCGTTTGAATTGTCTCCTGCTTTAGCTCAATGTCATTAAATTAAGGTTTTTTAGCAAATTATGATTAATTGTATTCTCGACAAAGATTGTCTAGATGGGAACGCGGATGACACTGATTCGCTAAAGTGAAAATACGGATAAACACGGATTTTCTCTCGTCTAGATGCTCAATATAATTAAGTTAAGAAATTTTAGATTAAAAATTGCTTCGCCTGTTCGCTCTTTCAGGCTCAGGTAATGATTGTCAATTTTTGGTTTTGCGCTGTTTCCCACATCTGAAATCAAAAATCGTTAGTCAAAAATCTTAAATCTTCTTATCTTTTTTTCTTAAATTAATGACATTGTGCTTTAGCTGGAGGTCGAAGAATTGATAATAAATATGGGCTTTAGCCAAAATGGTTTGTCATTTGGCTAAAGCCCAGTCCCTGTTTTTATTTTATTACTCCAGCTAAAGCAGGAGGCAATTCAAAAAAGTGAATAGTTTATGTTATTTATTAAAAATAAGTGTGCTTCCTGATGCATTAACTTCTATTGTTACGGTGCTTCCCATTACCAATGCTCTATTGTCTTGAATATGACCTGCAGGGAAATTAAAGATTACGGGAATATTATATTTCTTGGTAACATCATCAATGATTTCTAAGGCGTTTTTTCCCCACGGAATATCGTTGTCTTTCATTTTTGTCATTGCTCCAATCACTATTCCCTTTAGGTTTTCGATACAACCGTTGCGTTTTAAGTTCATCATCATACGATCGATATGATATAGATATTCATCTAAGTCTTCTATAAAAAGTATTTTATCCTGACAATCGATAGCCGATTTCGAACCTAATAAACTATATAGTATAGATAAATTACCTCCAACTAATTCTCCAGTTGCTTTACCAAATCGGTTCATAGGATCTGGCGAAACAGCATAAGATATTGGATTGCCAAATAAAGCCATTTGCATAGTTGCAATTGCATCTGGAGTGGCACGCGGGATACTTACTGGCATAATACCATGAATAGATTTATATCCCATCGTGTTAAGATGATTGTGTAAAACGGTAACATCACTAAAACCAATAACCCATTTAGGATGTTGTTTGAATTTTGTGAAATCAAGTAAATCTATCATTCGAACGGTTCCGTAACCACCGCGAACACACCAAATAGCTTTAATGTTTGGATTGTCCATCTGATGTTGGAAATCGGCTGCACGTTGTTCATCGGTTCCAGCAAGCTGATTGGTGTCTAAACCTATTGTGCTTCCTATTACAGCTTCTATCCCCCAGCTTTTAAGCAAGTCTATAGTAGGTTTTAAATTATCATCGATGTTTTTTCTAGCTGTTGCTACAAGAGCTACAGTATCGCCTTTTTGTAAGTAAGGTGGTGTTATCATGTTTTGTTGAGATTGACAGGTGAATGATTGTAATGCTATAATAAGAAATGCGAATTTACAAAAAGCAAAATGTTTCTTGATGTATCGGAATTGGTTTGTGTTCATGTTTTTTATCTTTAGTTTACAACAACATTGTCTAGTTGTGTTGTAGTTATATCCGTTAGTTTGCCTTTTTTGGTTGTACTGTTTCCAATCCAGTTATATGTTTTTCCGCCAGTATTTATTGTGATTCCGATAGAATCGTTGTTGTCATATATGGTATAAACAACATCTTTATTCTGGAATGTAACGGTATTGTTCTTTTTGTCAAGAGTAAAATCGGGGTTCTGATAAACTGTATTTATAGGATAAGAAAACTCAACTTCATCATTTTTATCAATTAAAACATAATTAAGCGTGCGGTCGTTGATATTAAATAAAACAACTCGCTTCTGATTTTTATCGACTGTAAAGGATAGTATGGTTTTTATACCATCTTCATCAAGATTAATCGTCCTTTTTGATGTTAGTACCATTTTTTTGCCATCCCAATTTTCTTCGCTATAATTATTATAAGGATATCCCATTTGGTCTTCTTCAACTATCTTGACTACTTTCGGTTTGTTATTCTCGACAATAAATTCCGAGAACTGATGCCAGCAACATCCGCTTTTTGTCATTACGCTTATTTTCTTAGTCTTATAATCTACCTGAAACATTCCGCAATAATTTTGAGCAAGTGCTGTAAATTCGGGACTGAATTTAAAACCATTTTTAGTTCCTAAATATATTTTAAAAGAAGGGCCGTGGTAGCAACTGTTTTGTCCGTCTTCGATAGCAAAATCTTTAATTCCGTCAAAATTGTAATCCTCATACATTATTGAACTTTGTTCGCCATAAGGCAACTGTTTTATGTTTGCAAGTGCTTTTCCGTCATGTAAACTCAGTGCCAGTTCTTCAGCGGTTACTTTTATAATTTGTTTTTGGGATTTAGTATCATAAATCGCAACCCAGCCTTTAGAAAAAACTTCGGATGTATCTGCGATAAATATCTTTCCGTAATAATCCTTCGAAAAGTTATTTACTTTAAAAGTGACTTGTGCAAAAGTAAAGTTGAATAAAAGGACGAGTAAAGTTGTCGCTAAAAGTTTCATTCTATATTAATATTATAAATGTCAATCCCTTGTATTTATGGGATAAATTAGATTTTGTAAAACAAAGATAGCCATTATCAAAAGTAATTTAAAATATCTTAATTAAATGAATTAGATTTATAATTGAAAGAAATTTCTTTAATTTAAAAGTTTTCCTTTTTTAATATGAATTGCTATGAGAATAATTACCTTTTCTATCTTTATATTTTTCAATTTATTGATGACACAATTACACGGACAAACAAAAAAGTATACGATTCATACAGTGGCTTTTTATAACCTCGAAAATCTTTTTGATACAATAAAGAATCCGCATATTCTGGATGACGAATGGACACCAAATGGCACACGACATTGGACATCTAAAAAATATTTTAAGAAATTAGACAATCTTGCCAGAGTGTTATCCGAAATTGGAACGCCAGAAAATCCTAATTCACCAACTTTTATTGGCTGTGCCGAAATAGAAAATAGGGGAGTTCTGGAGGATTTAATAAAACAACCTAAATTAATAGATAAAGAATACGGAATCATTCATTTTGATTCGCCCGATCAGCGAGGTATCGATGTGGGGTTACTATATCAGAAGAAACATTTTAAACCAGTTACATTTTCGAATATTCCGCTTGTTATTTATAAAAAGCCAACAGAAAATAGTGTCGATACAATCGCGAATAAAAAGAATCGGGTGTTTACAAGAGATCAATTACTTGTAACAGGATTTCTGGATGGGGAGGAAATTAATATAATTGTAAATCACTGGCCGTCACGTTCTGGAGGAGAACAAAAATCGAGTGCGTATCGTGAAGCTGCTGGGGCTTTGAACCGGAAAATAATTGATTCCTTGCAGCAAATAAATCGCAATGCCAAAGTTATTACAATGGGCGATTTAAACGATGGACCTTATAACAAAAGTGTAAAAGTTGCGCTTGGCGCGAAAGCCAATAAAGCCGATGTTCCAGAGTTTGGTGTTTACAATCCCTTTGAAGATATGGCAAAGAAAGGAATGGGAACTATCGCGTATAGAGATTCATGGGATGTTTTTGACCAAATCATGGTTACAGAATCCTTGATTAAGACAGATTTCAGTTCCTATCGATTCTGGAAAGCAGGAATCTTCAATAAATCGTATTTAATACAAACTTCTGGCCAATACAAAGGATATCCGCTTCGACATGCCACAACCGAAGTTGGTTACAGTGACCATTTTCCGGTTTATGTTTATCTTATTAAAGAGATGGGTTTTTAGTTTTTAGTCACAGTTACAGTCGCAGTACCAGTTTACAACTGAAAACTGCGACTGGTACAGCGAATTGGTACAGCGAACTGATACTGAAAACTGCTACTGAATACTGGTACTAAAAACTGTGACTGAACATCGAGACAGCGTACTTTTTATTAACTTAGCAGCTTAGTAACTTAGCACCTAAAAAATATGGCTATAGCAAAACCATTCAATCTTACTAAATGGATTGATGAAAACCGTCACTTACTTAAACCACCAGTTGCAAATAAAAATTTATATACCGAATCTGGTGATTATATTGTAATGGTTGTTGCGGGACCTAATGCCCGAAAAGACTATCATTATAATGAAACCGAAGAGTTGTTTTACCAACTAGAGGGAAGTATAAAAGTTATTATTCAGGAAGATGGCGAACGAAAGGAAATGGAATTACATGCGGGAGATATGTATCTTCATCCTGCTCGTGTACCACATTCTCCAGTACGTTCAGAAGGCTCTATAGGTTTAGTAATCGAAAGAAAACGTGCAGGGAAAGGATATAAAGACGGATTGCTTTGGCATTGTGATAATTGCAATCATAAATTATACGAAGTATTTTTTGAGCTTCATAATATCGAGAAAGATTTCTTGCCACACTTCGAGCATTTTTATAATTCTAAAGATTTGAGAACCTGTACAAAATGTGGAACTGTAATGGAATCTGATCCAAGATTTATAGCCAAAAAATAATTCTGAGTTTTCTATTTAAAAGGTATACTTTTGCAAAAAAAAATAAATTATCCACATGGACGATTATTATTCGAGGAAGAAGAAAGATAAACAGAAATAGTTGTTGCATAATGCATGCGCTATTTCTATAATAACGTTTTGCATTATGATTACCTTTTACAAAAACAACAACGGATTATTCCCTACAGAAAACCGTGAAAACAACAAATGGATCAATGTAGTTTGCCCGACTCAGGAAGAAACTAAATTCTTACTCCAGGAGTTACAAATTCCAGAAGCTTTTTATAACGATATTGAAGATATCGACGAAAGACCTCGTATAGAAATCGAAAACGGTTGGTTTCTTATCATCTTGCGAATTCCTTTTAAGAGCAATGATGCAAAATTACCTTTTAATACTGCGCCCTTGGGATTGATGTTTAAAGACGATGTTTTTGTGTCGCTTAGTTTTCATCAAACCGAGATTTTACCCGATTTTGTTTTATATACCCAACGCAAAAAATCGGATATTAGTAATCATTTCGATTTGGTTTTAAAGTTGCTTTTGTCTTCAAGTATTTGGTTCTTAAAATACTTAAAGCAAATCAATCAGCGTATTCGATTGGCTGAAGATAATCTTGAAAAATCGATCAAAAATGAAGAATTACAAGCATTGCTTCAAATAGAAAAATGTTTGGTTTTCTTTATTACTTCCCTTAAAGGCAACGATATGTTGTTTCACAGAATTAAAAATCTTAAAAATCACAGAGATGATTTTGATCCTGTTTTAGTCGAAGATGTCGAGATTGAGTTGCGTCAAGCGGAAGAAACGACAAATATCTACAGCAATATCCTGACCGGAATGATGGATGCTTATGCATCTGTAATTTCCAATAACTTAAATGTTATCATGAAAAGGTTAACTTCTATTTCGATAATATTGATGATTCCAACATTGGTGGCGAGTTTATACGGGATGAACGTTCCTAACAATCTTCAGGAAAACAATCACGGTTTCTTTATCATTTTGCTGATTTCATTATTAATATCAATTTGTGGTGTTTTCTTGTTCAAGAAAAAGAATATGTTTTAAGCCCGTTATGTAATTTTACAATAAAAGGTATAGATATTCTTTCACGCAGATTTCATAAGATTTAAGCTGATGTATGCAGATTTATTTACTAATAAATCTTAATGAGTTATATAGTTAACTTTTGTGCTTGAAGTACTCATTTGACTATCTTTAGAACTTAAACTATCAAAGTATTGTTACAATGGTTTATATAAATTACTAAAATTATTTTAACCATATAAGGGGTTTAAGTAAATATAAGCGTAAAACTTAAATGGACTTACATTACTTATATGGTTGGCTTTTTTATTATATTCTTAAATGAATATGGTATCTTGAAAGGTTCATCTTAAATTTATTGGATTGAGCTTTGTAACTCAATAACCTTAATTAAAAAACTAAATAGTATAATGACTAAAAATATCTCCGAAAAAGCATTTGAATCATTTAATTGGCTCGACATAAAAGGACCTACTGAAACACAATTAGAAGATGTTGCTAAAAAGTTTGATCTAGAGGTTTTTCCAGTCAAAGATTCGGTGGAGCATGGGCATTTACCTAAAATAGAAAAGATTAAAAACTTTGATTTTATCATTTTAAGGGCTTATACGGCAAATGAGTTTGATAACAATTCTACAGTAGAAGAACTGTCAAATAAAGTTGCTTTTTTTTATAATGAGAAGCAATTGATTACGATTCATAGAACAGCATTTCCTTTTTTGGAAGATATTCACAAATCAGATTTTAAGTTTAAATCGGTTTACGAATTACTTATTCATATTTTTAAAGAAATCGTACAAACTTATAATGTACCCTCGCAATGGCAAACGGATCAGGTCGATGAAGTTGAGAAAACGATCTTCCTGAAAAAGGAAAACAAAATTTCGCTGGAAGATTTGTATTTCCAGAAAGCTGAAACAAGGATTAGTAAGAAGTTATTGGTGCTTACGCAAAATGTAATCAATAAGATTCATGTTCCAGACGAAAATTTATCGGCACTTGAGGATGTAAAAGATAATCTCGTTAAGCTCATCTTAGCTTATGAGGAAGCGATGGAGGATGCGATAAATTTAATGAACACTTTCTTGTCTGTAACAGCGCAGAAAAATAATGATGTGGTTAAACTATTAACAGTTTTCTCTGCTTTTTTCTTGCCTTTAACCTTTTTAGTTGGGGTTTATGGGATGAATTTTAAATTTATGCCAGAATTGGAGTGGAAATATGGTTATTTGTACGCAATTATTTTTATGTTTGTCATGTGTGTTTTTATTTATATCTGGTTTAAAAAGAAAAACATTATGTAACCACACGTAATAAAATTTTAATAGATAGATAAATTCAAATATATTTACATAAAAAAATATAACAATTTCTAACCAAAAAGTTACAATGATAACAATAGCAGAGCAATTCGGAATGAAAGACGCATTGGCGCAATTGGGTATAAAAGCCATAAACGAAGGAACATCTACCGGAATAAATAATTTTTCTTCAGGTGATATTCTTGAAAGCTTTTCGCCAGTAGACGGAAAATTAATAGCATCGGTAAAAACATCTACAGCTGCCGATTACGAAAAAGTAATGCAAACAGCGACTGAGGCATTTAAGACATTTAGACTTATGCCAGCGCCACAACGTGGAGAAATCGTACGTCAGTTTGGAGAAAAATTACGTCAGAATAAAGAAGCTTTAGGTAAATTGGTTTCTTACGAAATGGGGAAATCATTACAAGAAGGATATGGTGAAGTTCAGGAGATGATTGATATTTGTGATTTTGCAGTAGGATTATCACGTCAGCTTCACGGATTAACAATGCATTCAGAGCGTCCAGGACACCGTATGTATGAGCAATACCACCCAATGGGAATTGTTGGAATTATTTCGGCATTTAATTTCCCAGTGGCAGTTTGGTCATGGAACACGGCTTTGGCTTGGATTTGCGGAGATGTTTGCGTTTGGAAACCATCAGAGAAAACACCTCTTTGTGGTATTGCTTGCCAGAATATAATTGCTCAGGTAATTAAAGAGAATAATCTTCCAGAAGGGATTTCTTGTTTAATTAATGGTGATTATAAAGTAGGAGAGTTAATGACTGCAGATAAACGTATTCCTTTAGTATCAGCTACAGGTTCTACTCGTATGGGTAAAATCGTAGCACAAACAGTTGCAGGACGTTTAGGTAAATCATTATTAGAATTAGGAGGAAATAATGCAATCATTGTTACTCCGGATGCAGATATTAAAATGACTGTGATTGGTGCTGTTTTTGGAGCAGTAGGAACTGCAGGACAACGTTGTACATCTACACGTCGTTTAATTATTCACGAAAGTATTTATGACAAAGTAAAAGATGCAATTGTTTCGGCTTACAAACAATTACGTATCGGAAATCCTTTGGACGAAAATAACCATGTTGGTCCGCTAATCGATACTCACGCGGTAGCGATGTATGCAAATGCTTTAACAAAAGTTGTTGCCGAAGGAGGTAAAATCCTTGTAGAAGGTGGCGTACTTTCTGGAGAAGGTTACGAAAGTGGATGTTATGTAAAACCAGCTATTGCTGAAGCTGAAAATTCATTTGAAATTGTACAACACGAGACATTTGCTCCAGTTTTATATTTGATTAAATATAGTGGAACTGTAGAAAATGCTGTTGATATACAAAATGGAGTTGCTCAAGGTTTATCTTCTGCAATTATGACTAATAATTTGCGTGAAGCAGAGTATTTCTTATCTGTAGTAGGTTCAGATTGCGGAATTGCAAACGTAAACATCGGAACTTCGGGCGCAGAAATCGGTGGAGCCTTTGGTGGTGAAAAAGAAACTGGTGGAGGTCGTGAATCAGGTTCTGATGCTTGGAAAATATATATGCGTCGCCAAACCAATACGATCAATTATACTACAAGTTTGCCATTGGCACAAGGAATCAAATTTGATTTGTAAGATTAGAATCATTTATATAAAAACCGCTTTTTTCCATATTATTTGGAAGAAGCGGTTTTTTTTATTGCATAATTTATAGTGTTTTATTTAAATTCGCATTTAAGTATGAAATTTTTTGTTATTTCTGATGCTATTTTGGGTAAATAGTAGCAGAAATAATAATAGAGTAACCAAATAATATTTTGAAAAATTATTAAAATGAGTTTGATTTTTTTAGCAGGGCTTACTCCTTATGGATATGGGTTTTTAGGAATATTGGCATTGTCTTTTTTAATTGCTTATATGTGGCTTAAGTCATCGGGAAAAAAAGAAAAGATGGGATGTCTCTCCGTCGGGTTAACAGCTCTTGTTATTTGGTTTGCTTTAATGTTTCCTGCTTCTATATCTTTTTCGATTATAGAGAATGGGGCAAAAATTGCACAGATAGGAGTGGCTGTTTTTTGGTCAGTACTTTTAGTTTTGGCAGCATTCATTGTATTCAGCAAGAATAGAACGAGAGTTAAAAAAGTGCTTCTTACGATTTTTAAATACGTTTTGTTTTTAATAGTGCTCGGATTGTTTTTAACGATGGTTGGCGGCTTAGCTTATTTTGTTTATTTAAGGCTTTTTACTCATGAAAAAGATGATTCTCCTATTTGGGTTGCTTTTTTATGTATCTTTTTCTTGGCATCACTTATTTTGGCCGCTATTGGCCTTGTGATTCAAACTAAAGAAGGTAAGAAAAAAGAAAAGACCACTTTTTATAAATTAGAAGAAGCAAAGCTAAAACCCGATATGGTAGTGGAGTTAAATTTAGCTAATGCCAAAATAGATGAATTTCCCGTAGCGATTTTACAATTTAAAAATATTAAGTTTCTGACTTTAAGTAATAATAATATTAGTGAAATCCCCAACGAAGTAAATAAATTGCAGCAATTAATAGGTTTGGATCTAAGTGGTAATCCTATTTCTGATGTAGAAAGAAATAAGATTCGAAGGTTACTTGCTAATCAGGTCGAAATAGTGTTTTAATAACTTCTAAATATTGATAACCCTTTTTTAAATTCTAATAATGAACGAATTCTTTGCCTTTTTTGAGCAGAATAAACTAGATGGAGGAATGGTAGTATTCCTGATGTTCTTCAGTCTTGGTATTGCTTTGTTTCAAACTATAATTCTCTCTGGGTTATATAATTTAAAGTTCCCAAGTTGGTTGTTTTTTGTTTTATGTCCATTGTTTATTGGCTTGAGCTTTCTGGTAGATTCCAAATATGCTCTTATGGTTTTCTTCTTCTTATTTGCATCTGTTTTTATACTCGGAATTGTCGGTATGTTTTATTCCGGAATTAGAAGTAGTAAAAGTGAAAAAGCAGAAAGAGAAAAATTTAATGCAAAACACAACATCCAGAAAACACCTTTAGGCAAGAAACTATTGGGCTTGCTTATGATGCTTGGAGTTATTGGAGGATTTTTTTGGTTGCTTTATATAGAGAAACTACAGTTTCTTTTCTTTATTATTCCAGGGCTTATTTTTATAAAAATTATTTTTTTTCCGAGTAACAAAAGTAAGTTTCTTAAACTTCAGGCAGTCTTACCAACTTCTAAAATGAATGCTATTGCTATGGGATTAGTTGAAGTTGAGGGCGATTTAGAAGAAATTGAACCTATCATTTCACCTTATTTCAGTAAACCTTGCATAGGATATTATTATACTATCGAAGAAGAAGGTCCGGCAGATGATGATGGTAAAAGATCTTATAGAACTATTTTTACCGAACTAAAAACGGGTAATTTTAAAATAAAAGACGAAACGGGAAGTGTTACTGTAAATGGAGAAGGATTAGAATTCTATTTTGATAGAGTCGATAGGCAAGAGGGAGGTAAAAAGAGATATTCTGAAACCTATTTAAAACACGATGATTATATGTTGCTTATTGGTTATGCCGATTCTGATAATGGGAATGTTATTCTCAGAAAAGGAGATTCTAATGGTATTTTTGGTGTTGCAATTCCTCAAAGCATCTCATTTAGGAATAAGTACCAACCATTGTTAGTCTCATTCTTAACCACTTTATTTTTTATCACACTTATACTTATCTATATCATTTTAAACTAAACAAATTATGTCAGCACAAAACATTGCTTTAATCGTAGGGTTAATTCTGGTAATTATATTACTTAACTTTTTTATAGGTACATATAATAAACTGGTTATGCTTAAGAATAACTTCGAAAAAGCTTTTAGGAATATAGATGTTATTTTGATGCAAAGAGCAGAAGAAGTTCCCGAATTGGTTAAAGTTGCTTCTAAGTTTATGGAACATGAAACCGCTATGTTAACTAATTTGACTAAGCTTCGTACTGATTTCTTAAATTCTAAAACAGTCGACGAAAAGATTGAAAACGCCAATGAGTTTTCTAAATCATTGAAAACCTTATTTGCCGTTTCAGAAAATTATCCAACATTAGCTTCTAATTCAAATTTTCTGGAATTACAAAGACGAGTTTCTCAGATGGAAGATAAAATCGCCGATAGAAGGGAGTTTTTTAACGATAGTGTCAATCTTTATAATATCGGAATTCAGGAATTCCCTAATCTTATTTTGGCAAAAATATTAGGATATCATACACAAACGTTATTTGAAGTTTCAACAGAAGAAAAAGCATATAATGGGATTCAATTTTAATACATTCTTCGGTTATGAAACCGAAATCAATAAAGCACATGATTTAGTGTTAATCTACGGGTTTGCTGTTCTAATATTTGGTATTTTAGGATTAAGTATTATTGCAATCATATTTAGAAAGATTGGTTTAACTGCTATTATTAGTTATTTTATATCACCACTAATATTGTGTTTAGGACTAACATTGTTAATCTCGATATTACCAACAATTATTTTTTGTGTAGTAGCATCAGATATTTCAGGTGTGCAGCTAATTTACAGTTGGATAACAATCTTTTCAGGGATGTTATTCTTTGTAGTGTTTAACCTTAGTACGATTAAAAAGTTTGTAAAAGAGTTCGGTAAATTAACAGAACAGCAGGAATTTAGAAATAGAAACAGATAATGCAACATAATTGCTATTTGGGGTTAAGTAATTTAATTAATGCATTTTACCCAAATTAGCGCTAATTTTTTAAATAAATTGATCTTGATTTGTGAAATTCGCATTAAAAATACTTTTCGCAACACGGTTGCAATAATAAAAGGCTTCCGATTTTCGGAAGCCTTTTATTTTAAAGCAGTAATTGGTTTTGGTTATTTCTTAATTATTATTTGGTTTAATATGCCTTCTGTTGTTTGTAGTTTTACCAAATAATTTCCAGGAATTAGATGGCTCATATCTATAGTTTCAATACGTTTTTCAGTAGTTTTTACTATTGAACCGTTCATGCTGTAAATCGTTACTTTCTCTATATTTTGATTTGGGTTTGATATGCGTAAATAATCAGTTACCGGATTAGGGTACAACATTAATTTTGTTGGCATGATTTCTTCCTCAATACGTAATGTCGTTTTGTATTCAGTACTTATATAGAATAAGTTTGTGGTATCGCCTTTGGTAATAGTATTGTTTCCTGCCGGTACCGAGATGGTAACAATTCCTGCTACTGCGGTATAATTTAAACCGTTTACTTTTACCTTTCCAGCAAATGTATTGTCGAACACTAAGGTTAATGTCGATTCACTTGTTGTGGTATAAGTGATAGATGTACTCGATTCCATTTTTAAACGTGCTGTTAGTGATAAACCAGAATAGGTTACAGATCCTTCAGTTGAGTTCATGTTTCCTATAATCGTATAGAAAGCATTTACTTTTGCATCGGTAGTAAAATTATGTGTTTTATCTGCAGGACCGCTGCCATTGGTAGAAACCGTTATTGTTCCTGAGCCAGTGGCAGGTGTTCCTACAGCACCAGTAGTAGTAATAGAATAGGATAACGTAGCACTTGGTGTACCAGTTATTGTAATTGTTTTGGCAATTGAGTTTTTTGTATACGTAATTCCAGATGCAGGTAATCCTGTTACAGTTGCATCTGTAGCATCTCCACCCCAAGTAAACACAATCGCGTTAATTGCTGATCCAGTAGCAACAGTTTGATCATTGTTTCCAGTTGATGTTAGTGTATGAGAAGTTATTGGTATGTTGTTTTCTCCTTGTACTGCTACTAAACTTGTTTTGTAAGCTACCAGAGCGGCTTTTAATGGTGCATTTACCAAAGATTCGGCATCATCTACAGCATTGTTAAAAGTCCATTTAAAATCACCTCCAGAAATACGCCCTGCATATTGCATAACATTAATTTTGGCAACTTCGGGACTATCTGGTGTATAAGGATACATTACAGCTGTATCAGTATCGAAGTTATTGTATGTTTTAGCACCTTTTTTAGAAACAATAGTATTGCTCACTAATTCATTTCTTGTTGATGCGACATAAGCATCAAATTCTATTGGAAAATTGGTAGCATCATACGCGACAAAGCGTGTTTCGCCACTCATGGTATTGTTATAGGCTTTTATTGTTCCCCCATCTTCTTTAGAGAAAGTTCCTAAAGCACCATTATAAACATCTGTACCTTGCATAGAGGTAAGCATTGGATATTTACAGTTACGGAAAAAGTTGTTCTCAACAAATACAGAGGAACTCATAGTCGATCCTACACCATATTTTGCATTACCATCATAATAGTTATTATATACATGAGCTGAATAAAAACGCACACGCGGATGACGTGAATCGGAGTGATCATACCAGTTGTGATGATACGTGATGTATAATCCTGTTGTAGTATTCTCGCTTAAACCCAAAAGATTAGATTTTCCAGAATCCCAAAAATGATTATAAGAGAATGTGATATAAGTTGATTTCTTGCAATCCAGAGCGCCATCACCTTTTATTTGATCGGCATCACCACCTGCATTTCCATAAAAGAAATCACAATTATGTACCCAAACATAGTCATTGTCTTGTTGTAAGCCTATATTGTCACCTTCGCCACTGTCGCAGTTCATTGTGGCTATATTGCGAATTTCGATATTTGAGGCGCTTTTTATGCGAATCCCCCAGCCATCTGCTACTGCATCATCACCAATTCCTTCAAGAGTTATATAACTTGAAGCATTATTATTGTTCTCGATTACAATATCGCCAGCCAGCATATAGGCAGGGTCTGTTATTTGTCCGATTATACGAACAATTAAAGGTCGTAGATCTTTCCCTTTTTTATAACCATCCAAGATAGTTTGTAAACCTACAGAAGGACTCGGAGTTGCACCAGTTACTGCTAGTGAAACAGTATTTTTAGTATTCTCAGTAATATATACTATTACGGCACCATTTTTTGGTGTGCCATCTGCATTATATGCTCCGGGAATACGACCGTTAGAAAAAGCAAATCCTGCACGGTCATGCGCTTTTACAGTTACTGCACTTGTTGTAGAGCCTGTGCCTTCTACTCCAGATATGACTGGCTTAATTTTTATGGTGTATGAACCAGCTTTAATTCCTGGTATGTCGGCGCGGTAATATGTTCCGTAGCTTCGGATGAGTTGTCCATCTATTTTTTGGTCGGTTACGCCCATCCCCGAATAGTATACATTATAACTTTGGGCATTAGTAACTGGTTGCCATTTTACGTAAGCAGATTCTAGCCAGCCTGAAGCTTCATTAATTGTGACTTGTTGTGCCCAAACTTGTGCAGAGACAAGTGTAATTGTCAATAAAAGTAGAAATTTTTTCATAATCATGGTTTTTAATAATGGTTTGGTAATTAATTTGTTGCAATAGGTTTGTTGTTTTAATTTAAAATGTAATCGATTACACGAAAGTAAATAAAATTTCCGTATTAATAATTATTTTATCAAAAAAATACGCATTGCGTAAAAAAAACCGTATTTGAATATTGATTATTTATGTGTATTCTGGTTTTGTTAATTATTTTCTATTGGTATAGAATTAGTTGTCCTTTCTTCTGTGTTCAGTAGTTTTTTTGATGTTAGGTCATAAAAAAAGCAACTCAATAGGAGTTGCTTTTTATTATAAACGAATGAGGATGCATCGTTTTTCTATTTTAATAGTTTTCTTTAAATTATTTTGACTTTGTGACTTTCAACGAAAATAATAATTTACCTTTTTTAAATGATGGTTTCTCATCTGGTTTTGTTAATAGAACAACATCGTATAGTTCTATTTTGTTTTTTAGAAACTCTATTCCCATTTTTTTGTAGGTTCCATCTGTAGTTGTAAAATTTATGGATGTTATGCCTTGTGTATTGGCATCATCGCCATTAATACTAATGTAATAGTTTTTAAAATTGGCTAATCCGCTTACTTTGCCATCTTCAGTAAATTTAATTTCGGTTGTAGAAGATTTATTAGAATAGGTATTTCTTGAAAGTAATTTGTTTATTAAAATACGTACTACCGATACATTTGCTTCTTTTGCTTTCTTTACCAAAGTACTGTCAGCCTTTACGTATTCCTGTGCTTCATAGCGTTCGTCAAGAGGTAATAATACTAAATTTCCATTTTGTAAAAATGCTTTTTGAGTTTTGGTTTCGTATAAATGATTGACTAAAGTGTCGTTTTTAATTGTAGCAGTATATTTACCTCTTTCTAAATCTTCATTTAGAAAAGTAATGCTGTCTTTTAGTGTTTCTGGGATAATTATTTCTGTAACCCCATTATCAACGGTTTCAATTCCATTGTCTTCAATTATATTATCGATGAAGTCTTTAGCAACCCATGTACCTGCAAATGGATTTGATTGTTCAGATCCAGAAGCTTTATTAGAGTCTTTACAGGATAGAGTGCTAAGAGTTAAAACTCCTATCGCTGCAAAACAGAACGAATTTAGAATTAGTTTTTTCATAATTAAGATGTAAATAATTTATTACAAATGTATTTAATAATTAATAGACATATTGAAGTTTAGTCATAAAAAAAGACCATTTGAAATTTCAAATGGTCTTTTTTGTAAGTTTCTACAGTAATTATGTGTAAAAGCTTTATCTCTTGTTCTTTTACAAATTAAAAGAAGCTCCTAAGCTAAATGTGAATTGATTATTCAGGTTGTAAAATACTCTGTCATCATTTCCGTATTTTGCAATAGGAAAACCAAGTTCAGTAAATACTCCAAATCCATCAGTAAAGAAATAACGACCACCAACATGACCACCAAAATTTCTTAAACCTAAGCTTAATCCTGGGTAAACATCTAATTTTTTATCTACATTAATAACGCTTCCTAGGTTAGCATTAACTCTAACTTTAGCATCAAAACGATCTTGAAAATCTGGTTTAGTTCCATAATACTGAGTTGTACCATAAAAACCTGAATATTCGTTAACTCCTAATAAGTAATTTGAAACAAATCCGATAGAGAAATTTTCTCCAAGACCAAAATCTACAGAAGCTTGAATTCCTGATCCACCATCTTGAATGTTTGCACCGATATTTACTTTAGTGTCACCTTTACCACTAAATGCTTGTTGTGCTTGAGTTAAACCAAATGCCAATAAAAACGCAAGTGTAATAATCTTTTTCATAAAATTTATTGATTTAATTTTTTTTGCAAAACTAGGATTTTTATATCTTAATTCCTACCTTTTTCGTCAAAATAGAGTTCGTTTAAGGGTTCGCTTTGCCAAAACTCCTTAGTGTCAACGTCCATAATTGTTAATTTTCCTGTAAATGCAGCTCCAGTGTCTACATTCCAAACATTGGCTTTTTGCACAGGAACAGTTTCATGTATTCTAGTTACAGGAGTATGGCCAATATAAATCTCTTTATAGTGTTTTAATCTCTTTGGGTAAAACAAAGAATCAGTTTTCATATTCGGGTCTAGGGCAAGAGCCATTTCCCAAAGAGTTCTGTCCCAATAAAAGGCTTCACTAGAATATTCATAGGTTACTCCATTCATATTGGTAAAACCAGCATGAACAAATAATCTGTTTTTGGAGTCTAAATAGTAATTCTGTAATGATTCAAAAAAGGCAACATGTATTTCTTTATGGCTGTTACTTATTGCTTCGTATGCAAGTACAGTTGCTTCGCCTCCGTGATGGTGCCATAATTCATTGTCTATACCATCTCTCATCCATTGTTGTAGTAAATCATCATGATTGCCACGAATACAAATGCAGTTTTGTTTTTGTCTCAGGTCTATTAAAAAATCAATTACTTGTGGCGACTGGCTCCAACCGTCTACATAATCACCCAAGAAAATCAAGGTGTCTTTGTCTGTTACAGCGGCTCTTTCCATGACTTGTTGCAAAGCCCTCAAGCCACCATGTATATCGCCAATAACGAATGTTCTCATTTTAATATTTTGTAATGTACTTACAAAAATAGCAGAAATTGATTTGGTATTTACTTATTCACTTGTTAATGTTTGTTATTATTACAAAAATCTTAGTTTATTTAATTAGCCTATTTATTACGTTCCTCAGGATTGTTTTGGTTTACCAGACTATAGATAAAATTTAACGTATTTATCGAATTTTTTTGGTGTCATTTGAATCTGTTATAACAGTTTCCTGTCTAAATTTGTAGCATGTCTGAACTGCCTACATATCGAAAGATTATCCATATAGATATGGATGCATTTTATGCTTCGGTAGAGCAAATGGATAACCCTTTTTTAAGAGGGAAACCCCTTGCCGTTGGTGGCTCAGAGAATCGAGGTGTAGTATCTGCAGCGAGTTACGAAGCTCGTAAATTTGGTGTTCGTAGTGCAATTAGCGGAGTTCTTGCCAAGAAATATTGTCCAGAACTTATTTTTGTACCTCCGCGTTTTGATAGATACAAAGAGATATCAATAAAAATCCATAAAATCTTTCATGAATATACTGACTTAGTTGAGCCACTTTCGCTTGACGAGGCTTATCTTGATGTTACGGTTAACAAAAAAGGAAATCCGAGTGCTAGTTTATTGGCTCAGGAAATAAGACAGCGAATTTTTAATGAAGTCGGAATAACAGCTTCGGCTGGAATTTCGATTAATAAATTTGTAGCAAAAGTTGCTAGTGATTATAATAAACCCAATGGTCAGAAAACGGTTAATCCAGATGAGGTTGTTCCTTTTCTGGAAGAATTACCCATCAGGAAGTTTTATGGAGTAGGGAAGGTAACCACCGAAAAAATGTATCAGCTTGGTATTTTTACCGGTACAGATTTAAAAAGTAAAAGCTTAGAGTTTCTGGAAAAGCATTTCGGAAAATCGGGTACTTTCTATTATCATGTTGTACGTGGGGTTCATAATAGCGAAGTTAAAGCTGATAGAATTACAAAGTCGGTGGCAGCGGAACATACTTTTGATGTCAATCTTTCTTCGGAGATTTTTATGCTAGAACAACTAGAAAGAATTGCAACCTCATTAGAAAGACGTTTAAAAAAATATAAAGTTTCTGGTAAAACAGTTACACTTAAGATTAAGTATAGTGATTTTACTCAGCAAACCAGAAGTAAAACATTACCCTATTTTATTGCTGATAAGAGTTTGATTATGGAAACTGTAAAAGAGTTATTGTATCAGGAACGAATGAAAGATTCGGTTCGATTACTCGGAATTTCATTAAGCAATCTAAATACCGAAGAAAAGAAGGCTATTGTTGTACAGCTTAAATTTGACTTTTAAATTGATTAAACAAGCGTTAAATGCGTAATATCGCTATGATAGATGTTGTTTTCAATATACCTTTGATTAAAATTTTTGTTTATGTTTAATTTAGATGCCTATGATACCGCAATTGCAAAATACCATCGAGAGATGAATTGCAACGGGATTCCTGTGATTTCATGGGATTTTCATCATGGTTTTTTAAATGATTTAAAAGCTAATTATTCAGATTGGCAAAGAGTAAACAATATCTCCAATCAATTTAATTGGGATGAATCCGAATTTGATGTTTTAGAACGATTGAAGGAGGAAGTTGTTGTAATTACCGATCTAGAGCTGAAGATCGTTTTTGCTTCGAGCCGAATCGTAAACATGACAGGATATACTGAAGTTGAGGTTCTGGGTAAAACACCAAAAATGTTTCAAGGGCCTGAAACCTGTTCACAAACCACAAATGAAATTAGGGTAGCTATCGATTCTGAAGAAACTTTTGAAAAGACTATTCTTAATTATAAAAAGAATGGAGAAACGTACTTTTGTACTATAAATGCTTTCCCTGTTTTTAATGTAAAGGGAAAACTATCTCATTTTATTGCTTTTGAGAAAGCAGCATAAAAAAAGCCTTTTTGATTTTCAAAAAGGCTTTTTTTATAAGTATAGAAAGGATTAGTTTCTGTTATTTAATTTAGATAACAATCTTAGGAATTCGATATACAACCAAACAAGAGTAATCATTAATCCCATTGCACCGTACCATTCCATGAATTTTGGCATTTTTTGTTGAACACCTTCTTCGATTCTGTCAAAATCTAAAAATAGGTTTAAAGCAGCAATAACGATTACAAAAACACTAATACCAATACTCATCATAGAGTTACCGTGATGAACAGGAGTAAAGCTTGTAAACATCGAAACTATCCAAGAAATTAAATAGTAAGTTGCAATTGCCAGTGTAGCTGCCATAACAACCGATTTGAATTGCTCAGTTACTTTTACGATTTTGAATTTATATAAACCAAGACAAACCATAAATGTTACAAATGTAGCACCAACAGCCTGAATTACGATACCAGGATACATTGCTTCAAAAATTGCGGATATTCCACCAATAAATAAACCTTCGAACAAGGCATAACCTGGAGCTAAGTATGGAGAAAGTTGCGGTTTGAATGCAGCGACTACTACTAAAATTAATCCAACGATAGCTCCACCAATAGTAGGAAGCATAGGGTTGATTCCGTTAAAAGACATCCACCAAGTAATCATTGCTGTAGCAGTAAGCAATAAAAATAAGATAAGAGTTTTGTTGATAGTACCAGACAATGTCATTTCGTTACCGTAATCGATAATTTTTGCTTGGTGAACATTGTCACTTTTTGCAGCAACCGATGTTGGAGAAAAACGTTTGTTACTTAAAAACGGATTGTTTGAGTTGAAAGCCATAATATATTTTGATTTTAAAACGTACCAAATATAACGCATATTTTCATAATTGCTCCAATCCCTATATATATTTTAACAATTGGATTATGGCTTTTTTATACTGACAAGAGATTTATTAAGGACATCTTATTTATGAATAACCTCCTGCTTTAGTTAGAGAAATATGTGCAAAACGAGTATTGACTTTAGCCAAACCGTCTTCTTCTTTTGGCTAAAGCCAGGTTTATTATCAATTCATTAAACCTGTGGCTAAAGCACAATGTCATTAAGTGAGCTAATCATGATTAATTATTTTCTCGCAAAGTCGCAAAAGCGCAAAGATTTTAGGTGTAAACTTGGCGACTTTGCGAGAGATTTATTCGGCACAGTATTAAAGGTTATGTCTTAACTTAATGACATTGAGCTAAAGCAAGAGACAATTCAATTTATATAGTCATAAAAAATCTACGGTATTAACCGGAACTATAATAGATAAAAGCTAACCATAACCCGTTGGGTGTAATTCGTAAAAATTTCATTTAACACATAGAAATATAGATTTTATGTGTAAAAAGAACACAAAAAGAAATACATTTCTTTCACATAGCTTAGCTATGTGCATTTAAAATAAGTGAAACGACTTCTTTGAGAATACAAAGCCTATGTTTCTATGTGTTAAAATTAATTACACCCAACGGGTTAACCATATAGGTTATGTAAGTTCATTTAAGAAGAGTAGCAAAAACTCATATTCTCTTAAATGACTTATATGGTTAAAACTAAAAAAAGCCACCAAGTTTAAAACTTGATGGCTTGTATTTTTATGTAAGTCTATTTAGTTCAAAAGGTCTAAAACCAAAGAAGGGAACAAACCGATAACAATGTTTAATAGTATAGAAACTACTGCAACAGCATATATAAGGAAAGGTCTTCCGGTACGAGTTTCATTTGGTTCTTTAGTGTACATCGCTAAGATTAATTTGAAGTAGTAACCAACACTAATAATAGAGTTAACCACTGCAACAATTACTAGTGCAATATATCCAGCTTGTATTGCTTGATTAAACAAGAATAACTTAGCAAAGAAACCTGCAAAAATCGGAATACCCGCCATAGATAAAAGCGAAGCTGTAAGGATTGCTGCTAATAATGGATTCGTTTTTCCTAAACCATGAAAATTGGTAATATCCTCGTTATCTTGATTTTTGCAAACATATAAGATTACGCTAAAAGCTGCGATTCCAGCCAATGCATAAGCAGTTGTGTAATATAAAAGAGTTCCTGCAGAAGTAGCCAAAGTTAATAAAGTCATTAACATGAAACCTGCATGCGAAATACCTGAATAAGCAAGCATACGTTTTACGTTTACTTGACGCAATGCCATAATGTTACCAACAGTCATAGATAACATAGAAACAATCACGATTACGATTACATAACTTTCAGAAAGTTCAGCATTTAATATCGTTAATAGTTTGTATAAAGTAGCAATAGCAACAACTTTAGCCAAAGTACTCATTAAAGCAGTTGTTAAAGCAGGAGAACCTTCGTAAACATCTGGAGCCCAAAAGTGGAAAGGAACAGCAGCAACTTTAAACAACATACCAACAGTTAATAAAACAATCCCGATTGGAAACCAAATTGGCAATTCAGCAGATTGAGATAAATCACTAATTTCAATTACATCAAAACTTCCCATAGCTCCGTAAATCAAACAGATTCCGAATAAGATAATTCCAGAAGCAAAAGAACCCATTAGGAAATATTTCATTCCGGCTTCATTACTTTTTATTTTCGTTCTGTCGCTAGCGGCTAATACGTATAAAGCAATAGATAATACTTCGATTCCTAAAAAGAACATCGCTAAGTTTCCGAAAGAAACCATTGCAACAGCTCCTGCCAATAAGAATATTTTTATAGCTACATAATCAGAAATTTTAGTTTGATGATCTTCGTAGAAATTGTAACTCAAAGCCACTAAAAAAATCGTTAAAACAATAAACAAAGATGAAAACGCCGTAGAGTATTTACTCACCGCAATCATGTTATTGTAATAACTCTCGGTTAAACCGAACTCTGAATAGTTTATTGCCAAAACGCCTAATAAACCAATTATAGTTACTGGAATAATGGCTTTTCTTAAATTAAGAATTTCAAACAGTAGGCAAAAAACACCCAATCCTATTATAGCTATTAATGTATTCATTTTTGTTTTTTTGATTTAGGAATCTAAAACTAATGATGCCCTAATTTATTTTTATTTAAAATATGTTATTTATTCTTTACCAGCTTAGTTTCTGTGTATAACTTTTAAAATTACATCTAAACTTGGAGAAATTAAATCTGTAATTGGTTTTGGATACAATCCAAAAAAGAATAATACAGCAATAATTGCAACAAGCGAAATTCCCTCAGAGATAGATACATCTGCAAAAGGCTTTGTATTTGTTTCTCCTAACATTACATGTTGGAACATTTTAAGCATATAGTAAGCACCAAGAATAATAGTAATTCCACCTAAAACGGCAAACCAAATATTAATTTGAGAAAGGCTATATAATACTGTGAACTCTCCAACAAAGTTAAAAGTAGATGGTAATGCAACCGATGCCAATACTAAAATTAAGAACATCGAAGTGAACTTAGGCGATTGGTAACGAATTCCACCCATTTCAGAGATAACTCTGGTTTCGTATCTTCTAAAGATGATTTCGGCAGCAAGGAACAAACCAACTACTACAAAACCGTGAGCAATCATTTGTAAAACAGATCCGCTTAAACCATCAGCAGTTAGAGTATAAGTACCTGCAGCGATTAACCCAACGTGAGCTAATGAAGAATAAGCAAGTAATTTTTTTAAGTCTTTTTGTCTTAATGCAGCAATAGAACCATAAATTACACCAGCAATCCCTAATGCAATAAATACAGTCATGTATTCTTTTGCAGGAAGTGGAGCAATTGGCAATTGCCAACGAATGATACTGTATAGTCCCATTTTAAGCATGATACCAGATAAAAGCATAGTTCCTGCAGTAGGTGCTTTTTGGTACACACTTGCTTGCCAAGTATGAAAAGGAATAAGAGGAATCTTAATAGCATAAGCTAAGAAGAAAGCCAGGAATATCCAAAGTTGCTCCGTTGCAGATAAATCCAATTCGTATAAATCAGTCAATAAGAAGCTACCAGCTTTTGTGTATAAATAAACAAATGCAACAAGCATAAATAATGAACCAGCAAGAGTGTAGATAAAGAATTTAACTACCGCTTTTTTGCGTTCTTCGGTATCACCATTACCCCAAATTAAGGCAATGAAATAAATAGGGATTAATGATAATTCCCAGAAAATATAGTATAACAAACCATCTGCGGCAAGGAAAGTCCCAACCATTGCAAATGCCATGAATAAAATTAAAGCATAGAATCCTTTTGCATTTGGGTAAGAATTCCCAAAAGAAGAAAGTATGATTATAGGAGTCAATGCCGTTGTAAGCAACAACATTGCAATACCCAATCCATCTGCATTTAATACAAATGAAATTTTAGGCTGAATAATCCATTGGCTAATATAACTGATGCTTTCGCCAAGATTATAATGATTTAACAATACAACCGAACAACCTAAAGCGGCCAAACTAAAGAACAAAGCTACTTTTGAAGCTAGTTTATCACCAACAAAATAAGTGACAAATGCACCAATTAAAAGTATAATTAATATAAGAGAAACGTTCATAGTTATTAAATTATTGAGCTAAAAATATATAAGAAACAATGGCACAAAGACCCAAAACAAAAGCAAACAAATATAGTCCGATACTTCCGCTTTGTAATTTTCTACCTTGATAACTTATCTCATTGGTTACTTTTCCTAATCCGAAAACAAGAGCTGATATACTTGTTTCTACATAATCTCTAAAGAATTTAGATAATCCATTAATAGAGCGTACAAATACAAAATCGTAAGCTTCATCAACATAATACTTGTTGTATAATACTTTTGTTACTCCAGTAATAGATTCATCTTCACCAGGAACATTATTTTGTTTGATGTATTTTAAGTATGCAATAAAAATTCCAACTAAACCACCAATTACAGCAACACCCATTAAGGTATATTCAGTAGCTCCTAAGTGATGTGCTTCGCCAGCTACTTTTGTAAAAAGCGGAGCTAAATAAGTATTCAACCAGCTATTTCCAGGTAAGCTAATCAATCCGCCAAAAGTAGCCAGGATTGCTAAAACGATTAATGGAAAAGTGATTAAAGCAGGGCTTTCGTGTAAATGACTTTTTTGATGTTCAGTTCCTCTAAAATCTTTAAAGAAAGTTAAGAACATTAATCTAAACATATAAAAAGCAGTCATGATAGATGCAACCGATGCAACAACATAAAGCGTAATATTATGATGAAAAGCAGTCAATAAAATTTCGTCTTTCGAGAAGAAACCAGAGAATAATGGAACTCCCGATATTGCTAATGAAGAAACAAGCATCGTGATAAATGTAACTGGCATAGCTTTACGCAATCCACCCATTTTACGCATATCTTGTTCACCATGTAAAGCGTGAATTACAGAACCTGAACCCAAGAATAAACAAGCTTTAAAGAAAGCGTGAGTTATTACGTGGAAAACAGCTACTTCGTAAGCACCTAATCCTAATGCTAAAAACATTAAACCTAATTGCGAAACAGTAGAGTAAGCCAATACTTTTTTAATATCATTCTGAACCAGACCAATTGTAGCAGCAACAAGAGAAGTTATTGCTCCAATAATAGCAATTAAGCTTTGAACATCTGGAGTTAAATCAAAAACAAAGTTTAATCTGGTAATCATAAAGATACCAGCAGTAACCATCGTAGCAGCGTGAATTAATGCAGAAACCGGAGTTGGTCCAGCCATCGCATCAGGCAACCATGTGTATAATGGGATTTGAGCCGATTTACCACAAGCACCAATAAATAAACAGAATGCAGCTAAAGAAAGTAACGGAACATTTAAGTCAGTCGTACTAGCAATTGCAGTTTTTATAGTTGCATAATCTAGAGAAGAGAACATAGAACCGATGATAAAAATACCAACTAATAATCCTAAATCTCCAATTCTGTTCATGATAAATGCCTTTTTAGCCGCATCATTATATTCTTGGTTTTTATACCAGAAACCGATTAGTAAGTAAGAACAAAGTCCTACACCTTCCCAACCAATGAATAATACTAATAAGTTACTTCCAACAACTAATGTAATCATGAAAAACACAAACAGATTTAAGTAAGCAAAAAACTGGTGCATTTTCTCATCATCATGCATATAGCTGATAGAGTATAAGTGAATCAAAGAACCAATACCAGTTACAAAAAGTAACCAAAGCAATGACAATTGATCTAATAAGAAACCTAAATCAACTTTGAAATTACTTATCTGAATCCATTCAAATAAAGAAATGCTGATAGGTTGTTGAGTTTGATTTATTTGAAGGAAAAAATAAATAGTTACAGCAAATGAAACAACTACAGAAAGAGTTCCTATAGCGCCAGAAACTGTCTTTCCCAGACTTTTTCCAAAGAAAACATTGATTAAAAATCCTAAAAAAGGAGCTAATACTAAAACTAAAGCTAAATTGGTATCCATTGCCATTTATCCTTTTAAATTTTTTAAATTATCGATACTAATTGAATGTATGTTTCTAAATATCGATACTAAAATTGCCAATCCAACCGCTACTTCAGCAGCAGCAACTGCCATCGAGAAAAATACGAATACTTGTCCTTGTGCATCTTGGTGATAAGTAGAGAAAGCAACAAATAATAAGTTTACCGCATTAAGCATGATTTCGATAGACATAAAAACGATAATCGCATTACGTCTGTATAAAACACCAAATATGCCTACGCAAAAAAGGACTACACTTAAAAATATGTAGTTTTCAATACCTATTTGATTTAAAATATTATTCATTATTTTTTCGATTTTTCTTTTTTAGACAATAACACAGTTCCAATCATGGCAACCAAAAGTAAAATAGAAGCAAATTCAAACGGAACCATATATTCGTTCAGTAATATTTTACCTAATACTTTTATCGATTGAAAATCTTCACCAGTCGAGTCGTATTCACCAACAATTGGCTTAGAGTTAATAAATATTGCAATTAATACAATACAAATCAAACAGAAAGAAACAATAGCACCCAAACGAGTAATTCGGGGTTTATGTACTTCGTGTTTTTCGTTCAGGTTCATCAACATAATGGTAAATAAAAACAAAATCATTATGGCTCCCGAATATACTATGATGTGAACAATCGCTAGAAACTGAGCATTTAATAGTAAATAATGACCCGCAATCGAGAAAAAGCAAATCACTAAATAAATAGCACTATGAATAGGGTTACGACTAAAAATCGTTAAGAAAGCAGTTATCACTGTTATGAAAGCTAATATACAAAAAGTAATTTGTATTGCATTTGCATTTGCAAAATCAGGTATATGTATCATTAATTAGCGTTTTTAAGTTGAGCGTTTTTCATAGCCACATCTAATGGCATCACTAATTTATCTTTTCCAAAAATAAAATCTTCTCTTTCATAACTAGAAGGAACTAATACTTTTGACGTAGTCAGGTAAATTGCATCTTTAGGACAAGCCTCTTCACACAATCCACAAAAAATACAACGCAACATATTAATCTCATATATCGAAGCATATTTTTCTTCTCTGTACAAATGTTTCTCATTTGGTTTACGTTCTTCAGCTTTCATTGTGATTGCCTCAGCAGGACATGACAAAGCACATAATCCACATGCAGTACAGTTCTCACGACCTTGTTCATCACGTTTCAACTGGTGTTGACCACGATAAACATCGCTTCGTACACGAACTTGTTCTGGGTAGTGAATTGTTTTCTTACGTCTAAAAAAGTGTTTGATTGTAATAACCAAGCCCTTGAAAATTGCAACAAGGTACAATCGCTCAAGAAAAGTCATCTCTTTATTTGAGACTACCTTTTTTCTACCCGATAATGATATAGTTTCTATCGACATTTTAATTTATCATTTGCGATTTTGATTCCAAAACCAAATTCAAAAATTTATTTCTTTTATTTTTATCTGAAGCTAATCCTGCTATCCGTTACAATCTTTATTGTTTTAAAGGAAAACAATAAAGGATTTTCACTTCTATCAGGGCTAGGTATTTCGTTTATTAAAACCCTAAATAAGCTGCAATTTCACCTCTTAACATTACAACACCAGTAATCATGATATTGATGATAGAAAGCGGAATTAATATTTTCCAACCCAAATGCATCAATTGGTCATATCTGAATCTTGGAATAGTCCAACGAACCCACATATAGAAAAATATGAAAAAGCATATTTTGGCAAATAAAACAACCATTCCTAAAACGTTAGCTGGGTTTACACCTGCATTCTCCACCATCCATTGCATACCAGGATAGTTATATCCACCAAAGAATAATACAGAGATAATAGTAGCCGAGATAAACATATTTGCATATTCAGCAAATAAATAGAATCCCATCTTCATCGAAGAATACTCTGTGTGATATCCACCAACTAATTCCGTTTCACATTCTGCTAAGTCAAAAGGAGTTCTGTTTGTTTCAGCAAAAGCACAAATAAGAAATATCAAGAAAGATAAAGGTTGGTAAAATACGTTCCAGTTCATTTCAGCTTGTTGCATAGAGATTTCTCTTAAGCTTAAACTACCAGTCATCATCAATAAAGCAATCATCGACAATCCCATTGCGATTTCATACGAAACCATTTGCGAAGCAGCACGAACTGCTCCCATCAATGAGAATTTACTGTTAGATGCCCATCCACCAATCATGATACCATAAACTCCAACAGAAACAACTCCGAAGAAATATAATAATCCAATGTTGATATCCGTAGCTTGTAGTAAAATATCTCTGCCAAATAAATGTAATTTATCTCCCCAAGGAATTACAGCACTTGTCATTAAAGCAGTACTCATGGCAATTGCAGGACCTACAACAAATAAAAATTTATTTGGAGTATTAGGTATAAACTCCTCTTTCGAGAATAACTTCATACCATCTGCAAGAGGTTGTAATAATCCACCCCAACCAGCACGGTTAGGTCCAACACGGTCTTGTAAGTATGCTGCAACTTTACGTTCAGCCCAAGTAGAATACATCGCCATAATCATAGTCACGGCAAAAACCACTAAGATTACAACACTTTTTTCTATAATAAATGTACTATCCATTACTAAGAGATTTTGTCGTTATTGGTTAATGGAATTTGTGCCATACTAATTTTTTTACGGTCTTCATCTCTACCTAAAAGGATATTCTTCTCCGTATCGATTTCTACTTTTTCTAACTTACGAGTATAGTTATTTTGGTTGATAACCGAATCTTTTTCAAATTCTCTTGGTCCTTCAATAGTCCAGTCAGCAACATTTTTGTGGTCAAAACGACAACTGTTACAAATAAACTCTTCTACTTCATGGTAAATGTCTTTACGACCAGTTACACGTTGTATTTCGCCACCAAACATCCAAACAGTAGTTTTACCACAACATCCAGGAGTAGTACACTCTCTGTGTGCATTATAAGGCTTATTAAACCAAACTCTTGATTTAAAACGGAAAGTTTTATCAGTCAAAGCTCCAACAGGACATACATCAATCATATTTCCAGAGAACTCATTATCGATTGCTTTAGAGATACCAGTCGAAATATTAGCGTGATCACCACGATCTAATACCCCGTGAACTCTATTGTCTGTCAATTGATCTGCAACTTGTACACATCTCTGACATAAGATACAACGGTTCATGTGCAATTGAATATGCGGACCTATATCTTCTGGTTCAAAAGTTCTTTTTTCTTCAATGAAACGTGATTTCGGATTTCCGTGCTCAAAACTTAAATTTTGAAGATCACATTCACCAGCCTGATCACAAACAGGGCAATCCAAAGGGTGATTAATCAATAAAAATTCTGTTACAGATTTACGTGCTTCCGTTACTCTGTCAGAAGATTTGCTGTTTACTTCCATACCATCCATACATCCTGTTACACAAGATGCCATCAACTTTGGCATTGGTCTTGGATCAGCTTCACTTCCTTTCGATACTTCAACTAAACAACAACGGCATTTTCCTCCGCTACCTTTTAATTTTGAGTAATAGCACATGGCTGGCGGAACTAAATCTCCACCAATCATACGTGCAGCCTGTAGGATTGTTGTTCCTGGCTCTACGTCTATACTTTGACCGTCTATGGTTACTTTCATCTCTATATTTTGTTATTTTAGTTTAAGGTTTAAAGTTTCAAGTTGTTGAACTTAAAGCTAAAAAGCTTCAAACTAATTTAAACTGTTTGTTTTGTTACTAAATGTTTTACTTGCGAAAAAGGCTCAGCAACAAAATGTTCTCTGTTTTTTATTTTTTCTGGGAAACGAACGTGATATTCAAATTCATCTCTAAAATGACGAATAGCTGCTGCTACTGGCCAAGATGCTGCATCTCCAAGTGGGCAAATCGTATTTCCTTCGATTTTACTTTGAATGCTCCATAATAATTCGATATCTTCTTCACGACCTTGACCGTTTTCGATTCTCCATAATATTTTTTCTAACCATCCTGTACCTTCACGACAAGGAGTACATTGTCCACAAGATTCGTGGTGGTAAAAACGTGCAAAATTCCAAGTATTTCTTACGATACAAGCAGTGTCATTGTACACGATAAAGCCTCCAGAACCTAACATAGATCCAGTAGCAAAACCACCATCACTTAAAGATTCGTAAGTCATTAAACGATCTTCACCATTTGCAGTTTTAAAAATTAATTCGGCTGGTAAAATTGGCACAGAAGAACCTCCAGGTACAAACGCTTTTAAAGGTCTGCTAGAAGACATTCCGCCTAAGTATTCATCAGAATTCATGAATTCATCAACACTTAAACCTAATTCAATTTCGTAAACCCCAGGATTTTTAACGTGTCCAGAAGCAGAGATTAATTTAGTTCCAGTAGAACGACCTACACCAATTTTGGCATAATCATCACCAGAGTTATTGATAATCCATGGCACAGTGGCTATAGTTTCCACATTGTTTACTACGGTAGGGTTAGCCCAAAGTCCAGAAACAGCAGGGAAGGGTGGTTTAATACGCGGATTTCCTCTTTTTCCTTCCA
The DNA here is from genome assembly GCF_002156885.1 of Flavobacterium sp. AJR. NCBI lineage: Bacteria > Pseudomonadati > Bacteroidota > Flavobacteriia > Flavobacteriales > Flavobacteriaceae > Flavobacterium > Flavobacterium sp. AJR. Next base: position 49,963 of record NZ_NCWQ01000003.1, read on the forward strand.
ATGACTCAATAAGTGCAGTTTCTTCACCACATATATAAGCACCAGCTCCACAGTGGACGTATAGTTCCAGATCATATCCTGATCCTAATATGTTTTTTCCCAAAAATCCAGCAGCTTTCGCTTCGGCAATGGCTCTTTCTAATATTTTGAAAACCCACATATATTCTCCACGAATGTAGATATATGATAAGTTAGCGCCTAAGGCAAAACTTGAAGTAATCATACCTTCAATCAATAAGTGAGGAATATATTCCATCAAATAACGATCTTTAAAAGTACCTGGCTCAGATTCGTCGGCGTTGCATACTAAATGTCTTGGTTTTCCTGATTTTTTATCAATAAAACTCCATTTCATACCTGCAGGGAAACCTGCACCACCACGACCACGAAGACCTGATTTTTTTACTTCTTCAACAACTTCGTCTGGTGTAAGCGTTTTTAAAGCTTTTTCTACAGATGCATAACCACCATTTTTGCGGTACACTTCGTAGGTTTTAATACCAGGAATATTGATTTTATCTAATAATATTTTCTGTGACATATTATTTATCGTGTAATATTATTTTATTATCCTTACAATCAGTGATTAGCTGATCAATTTTTTCTTCTGTAAGTTTTTCTTTGTAGAAATCGCCTAACTGCATCATTGGAGCGTATCCACAAGCACCTAAGCACTCAACGCCAGCAATACTGAACATTCCGTCAGGAGTTGTTTCACCCATTTTGATACCTAATTTCTCAGATGTATAATCCATTAAATTTTCGGCACCATTTAAACAACAACAAGAAGTCTGACAAAATTCAAACATGTATTTACCCATTGGTTTTTGGTTGTACATGGTATAAAAAGTTACTACTTCGTAAACCTCAATCGGTTTTATATGTAAGATTTCGGCAACCTTGTCCTGTAGCTCAATACTTAGCCAGTTTTCATGGGCATCTTGTACTTCGTGTAAAACAGGCAATAAAGCCGATTTTCTTTTGTCTTCAGGATAATGACTGATTAACTCATTGATGCGGTTCATCAATGCCTCAGTCATATTTATTTCTTGTTTGTAATGTTTACGTTCCATTTTTATTTTAGATTTTAGATTTTAGATTTCAGTTTTTTCTGTTGTCTATAATCTATATTCTGCAATCATTGTTTAAGTTTTAGATTCTTCAATCTGAGTTCTTTATGCGTCTAACTCTCCAGCGATAACATTTAAACTTGATAATATTACAATGGCATCCGATAACATAGCCCCTTTAATCATTTCAGGATAAGCTTGATAATATATAAAGCATGGTCTTCTAAAATGTAATCTGTATGGAGTTCTGCTTCCGTCGGTTACCAGGTAAAATCCTAATTCACCATTTCCGCCTTCAACCGCGTGGTATATTTCGGCAACTGGAACAGGAACTTCTCCCATAACAATCTTAAAGTGATATATTAACGATTCCATGTTAGTGTATACATCTTCTTTTGGAGGAAGATAGTAATCTGGAACTTCAGCATGGAAGACATTTCCTTCTGGCATTTTATCTAATGCTTGACGAATAATGCTTAAACTTTCCCAAACTTCGGCATTACGAACACAGAAACGGTCGTAAGTATCACCAGATTTTCCAACTGGAACGATAAAGTCAAAATCTTCGTAAGATGAATACGGTTGTGCAACACGTATGTCATAATCAACACCACTAGCACGTAAGTTTGGTCCTGTGAAACCGTAAGCCATAGCTCTTTCGGCACTTATTGGTCCAACATTAACCGTTCTGTCAATGAAAATTCTGTTTCTTTCGAATAAGCTTTCGAATTCTTTCCAGGCAACTGGAAATTCTTCTAAGAAAATTTCAATTTTTTTGAAAGCGGCCTCAGACCAATCTCTTTCAAATCCACCGATTCTTCCCATATTTGTAGTTAAACGAGCTCCACAAATTTCTTCGTAGATTTCGTATATTTTTTCTCTAAATTGAAAAACGTAAAGGAAACCTGTATAAGCACCTGTATCTACCCCAAGAATTGAATTACAGATAATATGATCGGTAATTCTAGACAGTTCCATTATGATAACTCTTAAGTATTGAACACGTTTAGGTATTTCAATTTCTAAAAGTTTTTCTAGAGTCATCCACCATCCCATATTGTTGATAGGAGAGGAGCAATAGTTCATTCGGTCTGTAAGCGGAGTGATTTGATAAAAAGGACGATTTTCGGCAATTTTTTCGAATGCTCTGTGGATGTAACCAATAGTTGTTTCAGCCTCAAGAATTCTCTCACCGTCCATTAACAGTACGTTTTGAAAAATACCGTGTGTAGCTGGGTGTGTTGGTCCTAAGTTCAGAACAGAAAGTTCACTTCCTTCGTCGTTTAGTTTCTGTTCGATTATTTTAGCATAGCGATGCTCTGGTGGTAATAATAGTTCTGACATTTATTTAATGTGAAAAATTATATGATTTTGTCTTAGCAATTTGTTGTTGTTCTTCCAAAGAACCTGTCGTCTTTATCAGTTCTTCCACTGTCTTCTAATGGGAACTCTTTACGCATCGGAAATGAAATCATTTCATCCATATTCAAAATACGTTTCAATTGTGGATGACCGATGAAATTTACTCCATAAAAATCATATGTTTCTCTTTCCATCCAGTTTGAACACAAGAAAATGTTTGATATGGTTTTTATTTCTGGTTTTTCACCATTGATAAAGGCTTTTATTTTAATTCTTTTGTTTTCATACCAGTTATGCAAATGATATACTATTGCAAATTGGCGGTCAACTTCATTATCAGGGTAGTGAATACCACATAAATCGGTTAGGAAATGAAAACGTAATATCGGGTCATTTTTCAAAAAAAGAATTACAGCTGTAATTTTATCAGAATCAACTTCTAATGAAAAAATGTCTCTTTCTTGATTGAAATTGAAAACACTTTCTCCAAATGTTTCAATTAATTTATCTTGAATTTCTATTGTCTCTAATGCCATTTTGTTATTGAATGTTATATGAAGCCAATAATTCTTGGTACTCAGGTGAGCTGCGTCTTCTTACAGACTCGCTTTTTACTAATTCTTGTAATTTCATTACACCATCAAGAATTTGTTCTGGTCTTGGCGGACAACCCGGAACATAAACATCTACAGGTATTATTTTGTCAATTCCCTGAAGAACTGAATAAGTATCAAAAATACCTCCGGATGATGCACAAGCACCTACGGCAATAACCCAACGAGGTTCGGCCATTTGCTCATAAACCTGACGTAAAACTGGTCCCATTTTTTTAGAAATAGTTCCCATTACCATTAACATATCAGCCTGACGAGGAGAAAAACTCACACGCTCAGAACCAAATCGTGCTATATCGTAATGCGAAGCCATTGTAGCCATGAATTCGATACCGCAACAAGAAGTTGCAAATGGTAAAGGCCATAACGAATTGGCTCTTGCTAAACCTACAACATCGTTAAGTTTTGTAGCGAAGAAACCCTCTCCTGTAACTCCTTCTGGCGGGGCAACCATATTTATATTTGAATCGCTCATTATTATTTTAGATTTCTGATTTCTGATTTTAGATTTCGAGAAATCGTAAAAACTGAAATCAATTTTTTTAAATCAATTGTATTATTTTGAGGAGTTCAAATCTTAAATTGTAAATAACTTAGTCAAGAATCTATTCTTAAATCTAAAATCACCAATCTAAAATCTAAAATCTCTTTTTTATTCCCACTCTAAGGCTTTCTTTTTGATAATGTAGAAGAAGCCTACTAAAAGAAGTGACATGAATACTAACATTTTTAGCATTCCTTCCATACCTAGTTCTTTAAAGTTTGCAGCCCATGGGTAAAGGAAAATTACCTCTACGTCGAACAATACAAATAATATAGCAACTAAGAAATATTTTACTGAGAATGGTACACGAGCATTACCAATAGATTCTACACCACACTCAAAGTTTTTGTCTTTGCTTGCGGAAGCTCTTTTTGGGCCTAATTTTCCAGAAATGATAATGGTTCCTACTACAAAACCAACAGCTAAAATAAGCTGCATTAAAATTGGAATATAATTTACTTGATCTGAATGCATAATTTAAGGATTTTTTGCTTAAAAATAAGTCACAAAGATAGCCCTCAAGTATGTAAATCACAAGCTAAAAAATGATTTAAGTAGGTTTTGAAATGTAGTAATAGTGTAATTTTTATTGATTATAAATAAGATTTCGAATTTTATGATTTTTTTAAGAATTAGGCGTAAAAAAAAAGCGTTTCGAAATTAATCGAAACGCTTTTAAGCATTCGGTGGCAAAAAAAATAAATTGCTATATTTTTATGCTTAGATTACTGCAACTTTAGCAGCAACTTTACCTTTTCTTCCTTCTTCTTCTTCGTAGCTTACTCTGTCACCTTCGCGTAATTCTTCCGCGTTGATTCCTGATGCATGAACGAAAATGTCTTTTCCTGTTTCTTCGTCTGTAATGAACCCGTAACCTTTAGACTCATTGAAAAATTTAACTGTACCTGTACGCATTGTAATAGTAATAATAATTTATAATGAGGCAAATGTAAGATATAAAATAATACAAAAGACAACAAACTGTTAATTTTTTAGAAAAAATATTGATTTACAGTGTATTCACTTATTATTTTGCTTCAATTTGGATGTGTAATTCTTTTAATTGTAAAGCATCTATTGCTGCAGGAGCATCAATCATTACATCACGACCCGAATTATTTTTTGGGAACGCAATAAAATCTCTAATTGTCTCTTGTCCACCTAATATAGCTACTAATCTGTCTAGTCCAAAAGCTAATCCTCCGTGTGGTGGAGCCCCAAATTGGAACGCATCCATTAAGAATCCGAATTGTGCTTTGGCCTCATCCTCAGTAAAACCAAGGTATTTAAACATTAATTGTTGTGTTGCCTTGTCGTGAATACGAATAGAACCTCCTCCAATTTCATTTCCGTTAAGAACCATGTCATATGCATTGGCGCGAACTTTTCCAGGTTCAGTTTCCAATAATTGCATATCTTCTGGTTTAGGAGATGTAAATGGGTGGTGCATTGCATGGTAACGACCAGTTTCTTCGTCTAATTCTAACAATGGGAAATCAACTACCCATAGTGGTGCAAACTCTTCTGGTTTACGTAATCCTAAACGTGTAGCCAATTCCATACGTAAAGCACTTAATTGAGCACGTGTTTTATTAGCCGGACCAGAAAGTACAAAAATCATATCGCCAGGTTTTGCTCCTGTAACTTTTGCCCAATTGGTTAAATCGTCTTGGTCATAAAATTTATCTACAGATGATTTGTAAGTTCCATCGTCATTACATTTAGCATACACCATTCCGGATGCGCCAACTTGTGGACGTTTAACCCAGTCAATTAATCCGTCAATTTCTTTACGAGTATAATTTCCTGCGCCAGGAACTGCAATTCCAACTACTAATTCGGCAGCATTGAATACTGGGAACTCTTTATGTTGTGCAAATTCGTTTAATTCTCCAAATTCCATTCCGAAACGAATGTCCGGTTTGTCATTTCCATATGTTTTCATAGCATAGTCGTAAGTAATTCTTGGGAATTTATCTACTTCTACACCTTTTATTTCTTTTAGTAAGTGTCTTGTCAGTCCTTCAAAAACATTTAAAATGTCTTCTTGTTCTACAAATGCCATTTCGCAATCGATTTGTGTAAACTCAGGCTGACGGTCTGCACGTAAATCTTCGTCACGGAAACATTTTACAATCTGGAAGTATTTATCCATTCCACCAACCATCAATAATTGTTTGAAAGTTTGTGGAGATTGTGGTAATGCATAAAATTGTCCTTCGTTCATACGACTTGGTACAACGAAATCTCTTGCTCCTTCTGGAGTCGATTTTATTAAGTAAGGAGTCTCTACTTCGCAGAAATCCAAATCAGATAAATATTTACGAACTTCCATTGCCACTTTATGACGGAATAGTAAACTATTTTTTACTGGATTACGACGAATATCAAGGTAACGATATTTCATTCGGATATCTTCTCCACCATCAGTTTCATCTTCTATTGTAAAAGGAGGTGTTAATGCAGCATTAAGAACAGTTAGTTCAGTGACTAAAATTTCTATGTCACCAGTAACCATGTTTTTATTTTTGTTTTTGTCCTCACGTTCAATCACAGTTCCTTTAACTTGGATAACAAATTCTCTTCCTAGCGTTTTTGCTGCTTCAAAAACGGCTTTGTCGCTACGACTTTCGTCGAAAATAAGTTGTGTGATTCCATAACGGTCACGTAAATCGACCCAATTCATAAATCCCTTATCACGCGATTTCTGAACCCAGCCCGCTAGTGTAACTTCTGTATTAATGTGTGAGGCGTTTAATTCGCCACAATTATGACTTCTATACATGATCCAAATTTTAGATTGCAAAAGTAAACACAAAAATTAAATAAGTCCAGTTTTCTATTGTTTAATGCTATTCTTCTTGATTATTTTTTTATTTCGGTTTGTATAATTGATTATTTTTACCTGAACTTATTAATTATATTATGAAAAAAATGACCTTTTTGTTGCTGTTTTCCGTTGGGGTAACCTTTGCACAGAACAGTGAAAGCAAGATAAAATTTACAGCAAAAATCTCTAACAGAAACAGCGATACGCTTGTTATTAGAGGAAAAAATAACTTTAAGCAAGTTATACCGATAGATAAGAAAGAAGTTTTTGCAGCAACATTTGATGCGCCTAAAGGATTTTATCAATTTTCGGATGGAACTGAGGCATCAAGTCTTTATTTAAAACCGGGCTCGGATATTAACTTGACAATGGATGCTAAGCAATTTGACGAGACGATTGTTTATAAAGGTAAAGGAACAAACGAAAGCAACTTTTTAGCTCAATCGGCATTGGCAGATGAAAAATTTCAGGAAGAAGCTTTCGCAAAAGAAGCTTTAGAGTTTGCAAATCTTTTGGAAGCAAAGAAGAAAGCAGATTTAGCAAATATTGAGAAAGGCGATTTTGATCCTGAATTTAAAGAAGCGGTAAAAAAATCATTAGAAAAATCACATGCTTATGCACAGGAAGCTTATGAAAATGCTGCTAAGACTAAAAAGCTGAATGGAAAACCTTCTCCTCTTTTTGATTATGAAAATTATAAAGGTGGTAAAACAAAGCTTTCTGACTTAAAAGGAAAATATGTTTATATCGATCTTTGGGCAACTTGGTGTGGACCTTGTAGAGCAGAAATTCCTTTCTTGCAAAAAGCAGAAGAAAAATATCATGGTAAGAATATTGAATTCGTAAGTATTTCTATTGATAAGGTTAAAGATCACGAAAAATGGAAAAAGTTTGTAAATGATAAAAAATTAGGAGGGACACAATTATTTGCAGATAAAGATTGGGAATCTGAATTTGTGGTAAATTATGGTGTAAATGGAATTCCTAGATTTATCTTGCTTGATCCAAAAGGAAATGTTATAAATGCTGATGCACAAAGGCCTTCTTCACCTGATCTTTATGTTGAGCTAGATAAATTATTGAATTAAAAATCTTATTAATTCGTAATGTGTTGATACATTGATAAGTATTGCTTTTAAACACACTTTTAATTTCCAATGTTAAGTTTTTACTCAATGTTACCAAATTGTTAAGTAAAAGTTTTTTTAATGTAAAGTATTAGTTATATTTGTTTATAGATTTTAAAACATTAATAACTAAAGATATGAAAAAGTGTGTGATTTTAGTTGCAATATTGTTCTCTGGAATTTTAGTTGCACAAGAAACTAAGCCAGTATTAGAAGCTGTTGGACAAAAAGTAAAAGCTACTTATTACTATGAGAATGGTAAAGTTCAACAAGAAGGTTTTTTTAAAGACGGTAAATTAGATGGTGTCTGGGTTGCATTTGATGAAAATGGAAATAAAAAATCTACAGGATTGTACGCGAACGGTGAAAAAACAGGTAAATGGTTTTTTTGGAATGGATCTAATCTTAGTGAAGTAGATTATTCTGATAGTCGTGTAGCATCAGTTAAAAACTGGAAACAAGACGCACTTGCAAACAGAAACTAAGACTAATTATAAAACCAAGAAAGGTTGTTCAAATTTTGAACAACCTTTTTTTTGTGCTTATTTTTTTGATGATTTGCTTTTCTTATTCCTTCCGTACCAGATGATAAATCCTGTTACGGGTAATGATGCTGCTATTAAACTAGCGATAAAAGCGATTATCTTTCCTGGTAAATCCAGAATCTGTCCTGTATGAATACCATAATTCATTTCGACCACTTGCAAACCTAAACTCTTTTTCTCAAAAGGGTCGCTCTGTATCAATTCGCCATCATAAGGATGGAAGTAATAATTGCTTTGATGGTCATATCGTAAAGAATGAGGATAGGCACCAGTATTTATAACATCTCCTTTTTGTTGTGGAATCATTACATAAAACATTTCTGCTTCAGGATTTTTTATCATAGTCTGTACTAAAGCACGATCTATGGCTGCAGATGTATTATAATCAAACTTTGTGGTGTCGACAACTGGAGCTTTAGTTTCTAAAGCTTTATCGCCACCAAAGTTGAAAGTTTTGTAAATTCCGTCGCCAACCCATTCGTAAGTAAAGGTTAAACCTGTTATCGCAATTATTGCAATGATTATAGAAATGTAAAAACCAGACGTATTATGCCAGTCATAATTAACACGGCGCCATTTGGCAGACCATTTTACACTTAAGCTACGTTTGATGTCGCTTTTGCGTTTAGGCCACCATTGGATGATTCCTGTAATTAATAATAGTATAAAAATAATAGTTGCACCGCCAATGATATGTTTACCAATATAATCGGGTAGGAGTAAGTACAAATGAATGTATTCGACGATGATGAAAAAGTCAGTTTCGGGATTTTCAGTTTTTAGGTATTCTCCTGTATATGGATTAAAATAAAGGTATAAGTTCTCGGTGTCGGAATAGGTGTAAACAATCGCTGAGCGGTCTTTTCCATAAAAGGAAACCATGCTCGATTTATAGTTAGGAAGTATCTCTTTGGCTTTTTCCTGTAAAACCGAAGGTAAAATGAACGGTTTGTTTTGTGGCTCAACCAAACGCCATTCTTTACGAGTAATATCTTTTATCTCATCGTGAAAACAAAAGATACAACCTGTAATGCTTACAATAAAAACAATAAGTCCAGAAGTTAATCCGAGCCATTTGTGTATAAAGCGTATTTTTTTCTTAAAACCCATATTTCAATTTGCGGAAAGATAGCATTGTATCTTTTATTTAGAATTGTTAGCAATAGGCAAAAGTAGATTCTAAATGTATAACCCACAAATTATATCGATTTATTTTGGATGGCAGTCTTTGTTTTGTCCTGAAATAAGCATTGCCTAAAAAAATGGAACGCGGATTAAACGGATTCGCTTACGCGAAAACGCGGATAAAAACGGATTTTTTGTATTGCTTTAAAAAATCCGTTTTTATCCGCGTCTTTACTTTAGTAAATCTGTATTATCCGCGTACTTTGTAAGCAGTCTGCCTAATTGTTTTCTTTTTTGTTTAAACGAAATGAAATATAAAGTGTAATCGAAGCAAGAACTATCCAGAACACATCGATAAAGAATATCTGAATTTCATTTTGAGCAAATGTTTTCCAGAACCAATTTCCAGTACAAATTCCGTTTGCAACAGGAATAAGGAATCCTAAAATGCTTCCAGATAATAAGGAGAACTTATTTGTAAATGCATTGTTCTTTTTTAGAATGAAAAAGATGGCTAATAACAACCAGCCTATAAAATAGATACTGTAAATGTTTGATTGACCCAAAGGGTAAAAAACTTTGGTTGCTATAAAAGCTAAAGCTGTAATAGGATACATGCTCAGGCATATTGCTAAATAGATTCGTACAACTCCTTCGTTAAAACGACGTTTCTTCTCGGGCATGTTTTTCCTATCTCTTGCTACAAGCCAAATCATAACGCCCGATATAATTACAAAGCAAGTAATGATACCAAGTACAAAACTTATTATTTTGAGTGCATATCCTCCATAATCACCAAAGTGAATTCTGTATAAAACATTCTTTACCACATCGAGATAGCTTGTTTGGGTAATTGGATCTTTTTTGGCAACGACTTTACCATCGGCAACCTTATAGACTACTTTCCCGATTCCAGTGAATTTTTTATCATATTTCATCTCGCCTTCTACCAAAACATGCATATTGGCATCGCCATAATTTTGGATATAAACACGAGTGATTTCAAAATCATTCCAGTTACTTTTGGCTTTAGCCACCAACTCATCAATGCTAAATGGAGTTGCTAATTTTTTATTGTCAAATTTGTATTCTGGATCTGTATATTCTAAATCTTTATATAATTTATCCTGATCTCCTTTATAAAGTGCCATTACACTTGGGGCAACGATTAATAACTTAATCATGAAGAATGCACCAGTAACTGCATATACAAACTGAAACGGTAGACCTAGCATTCCTAACGATGTGTGTGCATCGGTCCATAACGTTTTTAATTTTTCCTTTGGTCTAAATATATAGAAGTTAGAAACGATTTTATTCCAATGTAATAAAACACCAGTTATAATTGCAAATAGAAAAAATAATGCTACAAATCCCGATAGATAATAGCCTATTGGGTAACGAACTTGTGCAAGGAAATGCAGTCGGTATAAAAACTCACCTAATGAATACGAATCTTCGTAAGTATGAGTTTTGAAGTTTTTGGTATCTAAATAAAAAAATGAGCCTTCTTTTAATTTGGCTGCAGCCAAAGTGTCTTTAGTGCCTTCAAGATATATATTTACTCTTCTTTCGGCACTGTTTTTAGAAATAGATATGTTTCTACCGTGTAAGGTATATTCTTTATCTAAGTTCTTTAACGCTTTATCGTAGTCTAATTGAATTTCCTTTGTAATTGCTACAGATTCACTTCGTTCCCAATTGATGATTTCATCTCTAAAAAACGAAAAAGATCCAGCAAAGAAAATAACAAATAACACGACACTTATTACGATGCCACTTACTGTATGTGTATGGAAATAGATATTATAGTTCCTGTTATTCATAAATTATCCAGTGATAGGGTTATAGGTTTGTCCGAGATATATAATACCGCAAAAAATTAAGGTTAGTAAAAGATAAATACCCCAGATTTTCCAACCGTTTTTTGCTAAAAAAGCAACAACCATTAAAACAACCCAAAGAATGAATCCGCTAAAAGCCATTGTCATGATAACATTAACATGGTTAACCCATGAAGCTAGTGCAAGATGAAAACTTACAGAAACGAAATAACCACCAAGTATTGCAGCGGTTATTTTGGCAAAACGTTGCCATCCGGATTGGGTTAAATATTTAGGGTTTGCAGGCATATTTTTAAGATAAGCAAATGGTTGATTTAGTAATAGTAAAATTCTAATAGTCCAGTGGCAGTAAATAGAATGATGATTCCGATGTTATTAATAACTTTTAAGGGAGTTAATATGATTACCAAACTACCAATAGTCATTAATTGTATAAAAAAGAATAATGTTGCCGAACCCAATGCAGCGGTTAATAACCATAATGAATAGGCTACGAGAAGCAAACATAATCCCGTAATTTTGGTTTGTTTTGGATTTCTCTGCATCCATTTTTGATAACCAAAATTATAAGATAGTACGGCTCTTTTTGATGTGTAGTATAAAGTATAAAAAGAGATAAAAACGAAAAGACTGGCTATTGTTATCATGATTTTATAATTAAAAAAAGCATCTTCCTAAGTAAATTTCAGGAAGATGCTTTTGGTGAGTTTTTAGAATTTATAAGTGAAACTTGCTGCAAAAGTCCTTGGGTCTTTTGGATGAATTGTAGACCAACCATCATAAATTTCTTCGTTTGTGATGTTATTTAATTTTAATGTTACGCTGAATTTCTCCGTAGTATAAAATATAGATGAGTTGATTACTGTGTATTCAGGAATTGTAAATGTTCCTGCAGTAGCTCTGTTCATGATTTTGTTATCTCCAACGTAATTCCCTCCAAAACCTACTCCGAGACCTCTTAAGAATCCCTGAGAAAATTTATAAGTAGCCCAAAGGTTTGCTAAGTTTTGTGGTCCTGCACTTTCTGGTCTAAACCCTACAAAATCAGGATCACCTGCGGTTAAAACAGCATCATTGTAGCTATAGCCTAAAAGAATGTTTAAACCTGTAATTGGGTTAGCAATAAGTTCGGCTTCAAAACCTTTATTACGTTGTCCGCCGTCTTGATGTGAAACTTGATTATTAGGTATTACAGCAGTTGGGTCGGTTGGGTCAACATACGGAGTTTCTATTACATAAACTTTATCTGTAACTTTTATGTCATAGTAGCTAAAAGTGGCGTATAGTTTATCTCTAAAAAGATTTAATTTAGTCCCTACTTCAAATTGATTAGCATGTTCTGGATTGAATGTTAAAGGAGTAACAACACCAGCATTACGATTTTGTCCTGGTGCTACATTAGAAAATCCATCCATATAATTAGCAAAAACAGAAACTTTGTCTATAATTGGCTGGTAAACGATACCAAATTTAGGAGAAAAAGCAGTTTGATTGTAGTTATCATCTTTAGTAGTAACATCACCGCCATTTATAAAACGGTCTGCTCGTAAACTAATCATTGCTGATAAAGCAGGTGTGAAATTAATTACATCAGAGAAATAAGCACTATAAACTTCTTGTCTTGTTTTGTTATCATTTCTTGGAGTATTTGCTATAATTGCATCAGATCCGGCTTTTGTTAAGTCACCAGTATCTCCATTTGTAGGGCGACCAATAACGTTATTGAAAGATTGTAAGTCATCTCCAATATATACTAAACCATTGCCGAACCAACCTGAGTTATGATCTGTGGCAGTTCTGTTAAAATAATCAAAACCTACTACAAGTCTGTTTCTTAATTTTCCAATTTTAAAGTCACCAATAAAGTTTTGTTGAATATCAGTAGAGACATCTCTGGCATCTTGATCAGTAAAAGATCTGGCAAGAACAATTCCTTCTTTGATTGATTCAAAAGCTTTTCTGCTTGTTGATTCATACAAATAAGTATAGTTTCCTATTGATTTCGCTGAACTCGTTGAAAAAACAGTCTGAGATGTCCATTGATTAGAAATTTTATAATTCATTTGACCTTGTAAGTTATACGAAGGCGTTTTCATTGTAAGTTCATTACTTGTATAGGAACGGTTGTTGTCATATTTTAATTCAGCAATGTTATGAACTCTTAATGGACTTGTTCTATCTAAAAATAGCATAGTAGGATTAGTACTTTCATTGGTCATAAACTCAGTGTTTACTAAAAACGACAATCTATCATTTACCTCATATGATAATGAAGGTGCAATAAAAAACGATTCTCTAAATCCAGCATCTTGAAAACTATTTTGTTTGTTATAGGCTGAATTGATTCTAAAGTTTAGTGTTTTTTTGTCATTTAATGGCGTGTTAAGATCTACAGTAGCACGATTTAGACCGTAACTGCCAACGGTATAATTTACTTCACCACCAAAAGTTCTATAAGGTTTCTTTGTAGTTGTGTTGATTAATCCACCGTATGAAATTAAACTGCTTCCGAATAATGTTCCTGAAGGTCCTTTGATTATTTCGATTCTATCAATATTTGCTGGATCCAAGCTTCCGTTTGTTAAACCAGGTAATCCGTTAACCATTGTTGGCTGAACTGCAAATCCTCTCAAAGAATAATAACCAGCTCCGTCTCCCGCACGACCTGTTGAAGCCCACAATTGTGTAATTCCAGAAGCATTTTTTAAGGCGTCATCAAAAGTAGTTATGACTTGTTCTTTTAGAACTTCACCAGTAATAGTTGTATATACTTGCGGATTTTCAAGATTTTTCAGTGGCAATCTTGATACTTGTTGGTTTTCTTTACGAGCGTAATGATTTTTTTTCCTAGTATTGATAAGTACTTCGCTTAGCTCTTCGGAACTAGAACTAATGGTAAAGTTTTCCATTAATTCGTCACCACTGTTAACGGTTATTTTCTTTTCTTTTGTAGTTTGACCTATTACTGATACTTTTATAATATAGGTTCCAGGTTTAATGTTCTTTAGGATATATTTCCCTTCAGCATCTGTTACTGTTCCTACTCTGGTTCCTTTTAAAACTACCGAAACATTGTCGGCTGTATCGTTATTTGTTAAAATAACCTGACCTTTAATAGTAGCTTTTTGTTGTGCCCAAGTCGTGGTACTCAGTAGCATCGCAAAACAGAAACTTAAAAAAGATATTGTAAGTTTGGATTTCATAATTATTTAGAATTGTTTTTGATAGGGCAAATTTAGTTGTTGAATGCAAACAAACCAAATTATTTTTATCTATTCTAAATAAAGCAAAAAACGTACTTTCAATTTATTTCTTCTGCAGTTTTTTAACAAAAAACGATTGTATTTGTTAAAAAGACATAAAAAAACCTGTTCAAATGAATGAACAGGTTTTTTTAAATATAATATTCTTATATGTCTTAATGTGTGTGTTTTGGGTTAAAACCGTCTTCACTAACTTCTGTTGGCGTATAATCTGCAAACATTTCAGTTTCGTAATCGATTTTTTCTCCTTTAGATAATCTTCTAACGATACCTTCCATTATTTGGTAGATTACAGGAACCACAATCAAGGTAAGGAATAAAGACGAAATTAATCCTCCGATAATTACCCAAGCCAAACCGTTTTTCCATTCTGCTCCAGCTCCAGATGCCAATGCAATTGGGAACATACCAAATACCATCGCAATTGTTGTCATTAAGATAGGACGTAAACGTGCGTGATTTGCCTGAATTAATGCCGCTCTGATAGATTCTCCGGCAGCTCTTCGCTGGTTGGTATAATCGACAAGCATGATCGCGTTCTTACACACCAGACCAATTAACATGATAATACCCAGAATCGTAAAGATGTTTAAGGAGTTATTTGTTAATGCTAATGCTAATAAAGCTCCAATAAACGAAAGTGGAATAGCAAATAATACTACAAATGGGTGAACGAAACTGTCATACAAACTCACCATTACAAGGTAAACTAAGATAATAGCGGCTAATAAAGCAATTCCTAAAGTACCAAATCCTTCAGATTGATTCTCCATGTCACCACCCCAAATATAATTTACTCCAGTTGGTTTTTTAAGCTTATCTAATTTTTCCTGCCATATTCCAACAATTGTTCCTGAAGGAACCCCAACGTTTTGTCCTTTTACTGTTACCGAAGCCGATTTGTCTCTACGCTCTAACTGGCTAGGTCCGGAACCTTCTGTAATATCTGCAAATTGAGACAATTTTATTTGTTGTCCAGCTGAGTTAATGAAAATCAGGTTACTTACGTCAGTAATACTTTTTCTGTCGAATGCGTTGTATCTAATATTGATATCGTACTCGTATTCTCCAGCTCTGTATTTACCATCTGTGTTTCCGCTAAAAGCAGTTTGCATGGTTAAACCAACAGTTTGAAGTGTCAATCCTAATGCAGCCATTTTATCACGATCTACCTTAACATTAACCTCAGGGTTTCCGTCTTCAACCGTTAATTTAATCTCAGTTGTTCCAGGAATAGTACGTAATTCTGCTTCAGCTAATTTAGCAAATGCCATAGCACTTTCTGTAGATGGTCCAGTTACGATTAATCCTAATGTAGCATCTTCAGCAGTTCCTAAAATACCAACCGGAACAGTTTTAACTTTTGCTCCAACTAATACTTTCTCTAATTTACGTTTGATTTTTGCAGCATAAACAGATGCATCATCTTTACGGTCTTTTTGTTCGATCATTTTTACATCAATCTCCGCTTTATAAGCAGTAGCTTGTGATGCTCCAAAACCTTCACTGGTTTGTCCTACAGTTGTAATCTGGCTATGAACATATTCTTCATTTTTTAAGAAAGCTTCAGCTCTTTGAGTCATAAAGTTAGTTTGTTCTAGCGAAGCGTCTTTTGGCATTTCGATTTGAACTAAGAACTCACCACTATCTGATGCTGCGAAAAACTCACCACCAATAAAAGGTTTTAAACCAAATATTGACCCAAAGAACAATATCAATACAAGAATAACAGTCTTACCATAGTTATCCAAACACCAAGTTAACAAATGAGAAACCCAATCCGTAAAACGTGTTAGGTAACTTTCGAAACCAAGAATGATTCTTCCAAATAGGTTCTTTCCTTCAATGTGTTCTAATTTTCCATAACGAGATGATAACCATGGAATAATCGTGAAAGATGCTAAAAGTGAGAATAATGTCGAAATAATTACAGTTACACAAAATTGAGTAATGATATTAGATACCAATCCAGAACTCATTGCGATAGGCAAGAACACTACCACGATTACTAATGTGATTGATGTTACGGTTCCACCAATTTCTGCAGTTCCATCATACGAAGCACGGATTCGGCTTTTACCCATTTCCATGTGTCGGTAAATATTTTCTAATACCACAATGGCATCATCCACAAGAATACCTACAACAAGAGATAACCCTAATAAACTCATTAAGTTTAATGTGTATCCCATAAAGTAAATACCAATAAACGTAGCAATTAACGATGCAGGAATCGAAACCATTACAATCAATGAGTTTCTAATACTATGCAAGAAGAACAACATTACAAATGCAACCAGAACTACTGCAATCAATAAATCGTGAACTACAGAATCTGCAGCTTCTAATGTAAAGACAGTACTGTCTTTTGCTACTTCTAGTTTTAACTGATTTGCTTTATAGTCGTTTTCAAGAACAGTAATTGTTTTTAATAATTGCTCACTTACCGCAACCGCATTTGCATCTGATTGTTTTACGATTTGTAAAATAATCGCACTTTTTTGGTCTACACGTGATATTTTCTCAGCTATTTTTTGAGTATCCTGAACATCGGCAATATCACTTAATCGTACTTGAATTCCGTTTTGAGAAGATACTACCAAGTTTCTTAACTCATCAACACTTTTATATTTACCCGCTAAACGAATTAATATTTTTTGATCACGAGTTTGAATGTTTCCTGTAGGGAAATCTAAGTTTGAAGTCAGGATGTTTTGTTGCACCTGAGGAATAGAAAGTCCGTACCCCTGCATTTTTAATGCATCAAGATTTACCTGGATTTCACGTTCAGAACCACCAATAATATTTACCTGAGCCACACCTTGTACACGAGATAATATAGGAGCAACTTTTTTATCAATTAAGTCATAAAATGCTGCTTCGTCCATTTTTCCGTTGGCACCAAGCGTCATAATTGGTAAATCACTCAGCGAGAATTTGGTTAAAGCTGGTGTTTTAACATCATCGGGCAAATCACTAATGATAGCGTTAATTTTACGCTGTGCATCATTCAATGAGAAATCGACTTTTGCGTTTGATGTTAATGTAATCGAAACGATAGATAAACTTTCATACGACTTAGAGTCAATTTTCTTAACATTCTCTAAGGATGCAATCGCATCTTCAATTTTCTTTGTCACCGTATTTTCTACCTCACTAGGAGAAGCTCCTGGATAAACGGTAGATATAGTAATAACGTTTTGTTCAAATTTAGGGATCAGCTCATAACCTAACTGGCTGTAGCTGAACAATCCACCAAGGGTTAGAATTGTAAACAATACAATTACTAACGACGGACGTTTTATGGATATTTCGGCTAATTTCATATATTTTTTTTTATGCCTTAGGCTGTAAGCTGTAGGCTTTTCGCTTTTAAAAATTGCGCTTAAAGCCTATTGCTTACGGCTTATAGCCTACAATTATTTAATAATTTCTACAGTATTACCGTCTTGTAAGTTAATTTGACCTGTAGTAATTACAGTTTCCCCATCAGACAATCCATTAATGATTTCTACTTGATCTCCTAAAATTCTTCCAGCAGTTACTTTTTTTAGTTTTGCAATTCCGTTTTGAACTACAAATATTTCATTACTACTTACACTTCCTACGAAAGCATTTCTAGGTACAACCATCAAGTTTTGTTTTTGTTGGCTTGATGCAAAATGTGCAGTTCCGTACATACCAGCTTTTAGGTCGTTGTTTGGGTTATTTGTGATTTCAATCTCCACAGGGAAGTTTAAAGATTCGTCAGCTTTTGCAGCAATAAAAGTGATTTTTCCAGTAAAAGTTTTATCAGGATAAACACTAGCAGTTACGTTAATTGTGTTTCCTAGTTTTAAGCTTGCAACTTGGTTTTCATTTACAGTTACAACTAGTTTTAGTTTAGAAACATTTACAATATCAAACAAAGCAGTTGCTGGCATTCCAGCTAAGATTGATCCTGGCTCGATATATTTTTTATTAATAAACCCGCTTATTGGTGCTTTTACTTTAGTATCTCCAACATTTATGTTTGCTTGTTTTAGGTTAGCTTCAGCGTTAGTCAATGCTAATCTTGCCTGATCTAATTGTTGTTTAGTAACACCATCAGTTTTAAAAGCATTTTCGTATCTAATGTAATCAGATTTTGCATTTTGGTATGCAGCCTGAGCAGCCTGAGCATTTACATTAATAACATCACCTCTTACTGTTAATAGTGTTTGACCAACTTTTACATAATCACCTTCTTTAGCTAAAACACTAATTACTTTTCCTGATTTTTCTGCAGAGAAAGTCAATTCCTGAATCGGTTGAAAGTTTCCGTTTGCAACGAAATCTAATGAAACCTCTTGTGTTTTTACAGAAGAAACTTTAACTGAAACCGCAGCATTTTTTTCTGCAACAATATCTGTTTTGGCTTTATTCTCAGTCTCGTTCTTCGTTAATATGAAACCAATTAGTGCTAATGCACCAATTATGACTACTATTGTTATTATTATTTTTTTCATTTGTTTTTAGTTATTTATAAGTGATTTTAGTTGGCCTTTTGATTTGATTACTTGAATTTCTGCTATTTTATATCCTAGTATTGCCGAAGAGTAATTGTTTTCTGCTTCGATATACGCATTTTCAACATCTAATAAATCGTTTAGTGAAGCCAAACCTTGTAGATAATTGTTTTTGGTATTTTGCAATACTTGTTGAGCAAGCTCTCTGTTTTCCTTTTGGTTTTTAATCGTTACAAGACTGTTTTCCATTTGGATCGTTGCATTGCTGTAAGCAATATCAAGCGAAAGTTTTGTGTCTTTTATGTCTTCTTGTAAAGAGCGTATAGCAACATCAGCCTGACGAACTTTGGCGCGTGTACCAAAACCAGTAAAGATTGGCACTCTTAAGTTTAAACCAATAGCCGAGAAATCTGACCAGTAAACACCAGAAGATGGTTTATTAAACCAAGGCACTTCTGGACCCTGACCGATATAATTGTATCCAGCACTTAAAGAAAGAGTTGGGTAAAACTCCGCCTGAACTGCTTTCTTTTGGAAAACCAATAATTGTTCTTGTTTTTTCAAAAGTAAATATTGACTTAAATTCTCAACATTTGGTGCTTCAGATAATGGTTGAAGCGTGATTTCAAATTCAGTATTAGGAATTACAATTTGAGTTTCTACAGGCATTCCCATGTAAAATTTTAATGCGTTTTCCTGCAATGCTACTCTATTAATAACTTGTTGGCGTTGCGTACTAATGTTTGATAGTTTTACAAGAACTCGATTAAGGTCAATTTTTTTAGCTAAACCATTGTCAAATTGTCCTTGAATAATGTTTTTTACCTTCTCTGTATTTACATAATTACTATCTAAAACGGTTAAGTTTAAACGTTGTACATATACTTCGTAGTAATTATTTGCAACCTTTTCGATTACATCCTCTTCCGTTAGTTGCTCATTGATTTGATAAAATTCGCGAGTGCTTTTTGCAGCTCTTAAACCTGTAAATACAGCTTGATCAAATATGTTTTGAGTTAAAGAAATTCCAGCAGTCGAAGTCCATTTTTGACCAAAAGCCGCTTGAATAGAAGTCCCTGGCTGCCCAAAACCGGCACCATCAATAACTGTAGTTTGTATTACAGGATTGTAAGTTAAATTTCCGTTAGCCGAAATTTGAGGCAATGCTCTAGATCTTACTTCTTGTATTTTGTATTCACTATTTTCTACCTGTAATTTAGCTTTTTTTGCATCGGCTTTATTTTGTAGCGCATAAGAAATAGCATCTTTTAAGGTCAAGGTCTGTCCGCCTTGCTTAGCCAGATTGCTATTGTTTTTGTCTTGCGCATTTGCGGTTATTGCAAAAGCCAAGACGAAGAGAATCATTATTCTTTTCATGGATTATAGATTATGGATTGATGATTAGTGGGTTACTCTTTGTAATTGTTTTTCTAACTCTATAATTCCTGCGAGAGTAGCCATGGCTCTCGTGTGGTATTCTAAAGCTTGTAATTCTGCAAGCTGGGCTTCTTTCTCAGAACTAGTAGTTTCGTTTATATGAAAAATTAAAGTGTAATAAAACTTTACATAAATGTCTACGTTAATATCCTCTCGATATAATTTTTGTTCTATCCCCTTAGTGATATTATCTCTAAAATATTGACTGCACTGGTCTATCTCATGTCTCATCAAGTTGGTGTAGATTTCGGGATAGTGTTTCTTTAGTTGATATATAGGAGAAGTATCAATAGAAGACTGAAACATGTTTTTAAACATTTCTCGTATTTCAAAATTCTCCTGAATGGCATTATGATTTTTAACAACAATAGAATCTATGATTTCATGAACTTTCTGGTGAACAGACGAAGTACTTTCTTTAATCAATACCTCCTTATTGCAAAAATATTTATAAATTGTTTTTTTAGAAATACACATTTCGCCTGCGATATCATCCATAGTGACACTTTTAAAACCTAATTTTAAGAATAAGTCACTCGCTTTTGATATAATTTTATCTCTCATTTTGTTTCTTCTAATCTGTAATTTTTAAAAACTTCTATTTTGATGTAAGTCTTAGATGGTAAATTCTAAATTGGCTACAAGTTTAATGTCCTGTCCAGTTGCTAAGCCGCTACTTTGATTGAATGAATTATAAGCTAATCCAAAATCTTTACGGTTTATGTCGCCAGTAAGTTCAAAAGAAACTTTTTTGTTGCCATCGTAATAGTCAGTTTCCACTAGTTCTACATCAAGCTCTACTGTTTTTGTAACATCTTTTATTGTTAAATCACCTTTAAGAAAATTGATGTTTTTGTTTACTTTCTGAAAAGAAGTCGATTTAAAACTTATTGTAGGGTACTTATTTACATCAAAAAAATCATTAAGTTTTAAGTACGTATTTATTTGCTCTAGTTTAGCTTCCCTATTATTTACATCCAAAGAAAATTCTATAGTTGCATCTTCTATCTCATCATTCTTCAGGTCTACATGACCTTGAAACTGATTAATAGAACCGCCTAAGTAAGCCAGAATTGAATGTCTCATTTTGATTAAAACATCAGATTGGCTAGAATCAATTGTCCAGTGTGTTCTCATAATGTTAAATATTGTTTTATTAATAATTAGTATCTAACAGGATTACGCGGAAATTGATCATTGTAATTATTGTTAAATTTCGATGCAAATGTATATTGGAAACTCTAAACACCAAAATAGTTTCCAAAGTATTTTTGATTATTTAACATTTCATTAAGAAATGGAGTTTGCATTGCAGGCTTAATGCCGTAAATTAGCCGAAAATTACTTTTATGCATGCCATATATCAATACCAGGAATTCTTTGTCGATTATCTGGAGAAACAAACCATAAGCAAAGAGCCTAAAAACCTATACGAGCCAATTGAATATATTGTTAGTCTTGGAGGAAAAAGAATGCGTCCAGTATTGACTTTAATGACTGCCGAAGTTTTTGATGTTTCTTACAATGAAGCACTTCCGGCTGCTATGGCAGTTGAGATTTTTCACAATTTTTCATTAGTACATGATGATATCATGGATGATGCTCCTTTACGAAGAGGGCAAGAAACTGTTCATGAAAAATGGGATCTTAATACGGGAATCCTTTCTGGAGATGCTATGCTTATTTTGGCATATCAGTACTTTGAAAGATATGAACCAAATACTTTTAGAGAACTAGCGAAGCTTTTTAGTAAAACAGCTTTAGAAGTTTGCGAAGGGCAACAATGGGATGTTGATTTTGAACAAAGAAACGACGTTACAATTCCTGAGTATCTAAAAATGATCGAGTATAAAACAGCAGTTTTGGTTGCAGCAGCTATGAAAATGGGAGCAATTGTAGCAAAAACTTCTGATGAAAATGCTAATTTAATATATGACTTCGGATTACAATTAGGGTTGGCTTTCCAGTTACAAGATGATTATTTAGATGCATTTGGAGATCCGGAAACTTTTGGAAAACAAGTTGGTGGAGATATTATCGAAAACAAGAAAACCTATTTATATCTAAAAGCATTGGCTCATTCAGATGATGAAAAAGCAAAACAGCTAAAAGATTTATTTACTACACAACCTGAAGATAGTACAGATAAAATCGAAATAGTAAAGAATATCTTTAACAATTCTGGTGCTTCAAAAGAGACTCAGGATGCAATCGAAATGTACACACTCGAAGCTTTTAAAACATTAGATAAAATGGATATTAGCGACGAAAAAAAATTGTCATTACGCACTTTTGGCGAAAACTTAATGGGAAGAAAGGTTTAGTATTCTGTAATCAGTTGCAGTGTGCAGTAACCAGTTTTAGTTTTTAGTAATCAGGTTTTTTATTTTAATTCAGATTCTGGTTTAGATTTTTGAATTTTTCAATCATTAAATCTTTCAATTCTGAAATCACTAATCATAAATCAACAATCCTAAATCAAATGTTTGTAGCCCCACAAAATGCAGATTTACTACTTCAGGAAGCGGAGAAAGAAGCTTTGTATCTTAATTTAATCGAACAAATTAATAAAGACTTCAATTTAGCAAATGAAGGAATTGATTTTCCTCTGAGTATTTCTCCAGATGAACTTAAAATACAGCTGCACGAAAAAATATACCGAATGATTCAGTATAAGTTTGCCGAGTATTTAAACCTACTTTATATAATTGATGTTTCTGAAGCTGAAATAAAAAAACTAGATGGGTCAGATTTAGTAATTCTTGCCGAACAAGTTTCTTTTCTAATCTTAAAAAGAGAATGGCAGAAAGTCTGGTTTAGAAATTTTTATAAATAGATTTCTAGCTATAACAAGTTTGATTTCTTGTATAGTAAAAGATAAAAAAAAGAGCGTAATCAAATTATGATTACGCTCTTTTTTTATATTGAGATGAATTTATTTTACCGCTATTTTAACTGATTTTGCACCTTCAGACGTTTTTACTTTTGCAATATAGATGCCTGAATCTAATGCAAAAGAAGTATTGGTTTCTGTTTTTAATGATTTAATCAAAGCGCCTGTTATACTATAAATGTCAACTTTTGTACTTGATGTTACATTGGATATAAAAACTTCTTTTCCGTCAGAATAAATATTTGTAGATGAGTTTGCTTCAAAATCATTTATTCCAAGAGAGCTCATTAATTGTGTTGTACCAGTTGTACCAGTAATTTCAATTTTGTAGATATTAACACCCGTGCCTGTACCAGTATAAATGTAAATATTTCCACTTGTCTGAGTGTACTGAGCTTCGAATATTGAAGGAGTTGTTGAGTTGGCTGAACTTGCGCTGCCTATTTCAGTAGTACCATCAGTAACCTTAATAGTACGGCCACCACCACCACCGCTCGCAAACCATATTTTTATAGTTCCTGCACCAGTAGTTGCAAAATACAAATAACGTTCTGTTGGTCGATTATTAGAAAAAACCGATGCCTGACCCATTCTAAAGTAACGTAAACCGCTAAATCCATCTGTAAAAGTCAAATTCGAAGGAATAATTCCGCCTATTGGTGTTGCTGTAATAGTGACTCCTGGATATATTCCTAAATTATCCTTGATCGTGTTTGTCGTATAGCCTGCTGTGCTAGTTGGCCAAATTGGCGTGACATTAGCAAAATCCCAAACTTTTTGGGCGTTAACATAAGTTACTGAGTATAATGCAGTAACCATTAAAAAGAGTAATTTTTTTTTCATAATAAGAAATGTTGCGTTAAAAATGTTTTTGTGTAAATAATCGTTTTTTATACAATCATTATGCACAAACATAAATTTTAATCCTAATTTGCCCTTTCAGATTTACATTTTTTACTTTCGATTTTGAGTATTTAGTAAAAAAGAATAAAAGGTATTTTGCAACGCATGAAAAAGTGAATTTGCTGCCATTGTGTAAACAATGCAGTAATATTTATTAAGGTTTAAAAAGGGTAAAGGGAAGGTTCAAAGGAACAAAGGAACAAAGGTTCAAAGCGACAAAGGTTCAAAAGGGGAAAAGTAACGAAGAAACAAAGTTTGTTATTCCTTTCGTTTTTTTATTCTATCCTATTTTAATCGTGTACGTATCGTGATAATGAATTGCGCTCCATTGGATGGAACCGTTGGCAATGCTTATAACATGTTGTTTATGTTTGTAATCTGTGTCGAGTTCTTAAATTTTATCATATTTAAATCATAGCCCACGGTTTTAACCGTGTGGTACGTATCGTGATAATGAATTGAACTCCAACGGTTGAAACCGTTGGCAATGCTTATAACATGTTGTTTATGTTTGTAATCTGTGTCGAATTCTTAAATTCTTATTCTATCATATTTAAATCATAGCCCACGGTTTTAACCGTGTGGTATGTATCGTGATAATGAATTGCGCTCCATTGGATGAAACCGTTGCAATGCTTATAACATGTTGTTTATGTTTGTAATCTGTGTCGAATTCTTAAATTCTATTATTCTATCATATTTAAATCATAGCCCACGGTGGTATGTATCGTGATAATGAATTGTGCTCCATTGGTTGAAACCGTTGGCAATGCTTATATCATGTTGTTTATGTTTGTAATCTGTGTCGAATTCTTAAATTCTATTATTCTATCATATTTGAATCATAGCCCACGGTTTTAACCGTGTGGTACTTTATAAATTTCGAAAGAAAGTTCCTTGCAGTCTTGAATAAAACCTTTGAGTCTTTGCAAATCAAAACCTTTGCACCTTCTTCTAAAAGTAAACTCTCACAAATGGCATAAAAGCTTCTCCGTAAATGCTCTTGTTGTCGTCATGCAATACATCATAACGTATTCCTATGGTAACGTTTCCGGTTCGATAACCAGCACCAAGAAATAGGGCAGTGTTCCAGAAGTTATCACTAAAACTTGGCCCGCCAATATATTTATAATCAGTATTTACATTAATCTGCTCTAGTTCTGCCGAAAGTTGTATTTCGGGAATTGGATTTATTAATCCGATAAGGCTTCCACCATAAAGAAAAGAAGAATATTCATTTTTAGAAGCTACATAACCAAATTGTAGACCTACACCAACTGATACAATCGGGTTAACATTGTAAATCATACTCGGTAATAACGAAATGTCGGTATATCCAGATCCAAAACTTAATCCGACTCCACCTCCAAATTGTACATTGCTCCAAAAATCATTTTGCTTTTGCGGAATATAATATTTCTGCTGCGCCATCATGCCACTTGAAAATATTAGGGCCAAAATCATAAAAAATGATTTGAAAACGATTGAAAAATGATTTTTCTTCATAGTTAAGCGGATTTTAACAAATTTTTACGTAAAAGTACGTAAAAAAAAGTTTTAAATAAATTCGATTATTGTACTTTTGCCATTCTATTTAACAAAAAGTATATTCACAAATATTATGGATAGGTTTTCATTTTTAAATGCTGCGCATACAGAGTATTTCGCACAATTGTACGACCAATATACACAAAACCCAGATAGCGTAGAGCCAAGCTGGAGAAGTTTTTTCCAAGGTTTCGATTTTGGAATGACAACTTACAACGACGAGGCACCAGTTCAGCAAATTGTTGAATTCGCAGCTAACAACACCGATTGTAGTTTGGTATCTGAAAAATTACAAAAAGAATTCAACGTATTAAAATTGATTGACGGATACCGTTCTCGTGGTCATTTGTTTACTAAAACAAACCCAGTAAGAGATCGTAGAACATCATCACCAACTTTAGACATCGAAAATTTTGGACTTACATCAGCAGATCTTTCGACTGTTTTTGATGCTGCCAAAGTAATTGGTGTTCCACCTTGCTCATTGCAAGATATTGTGAAACGTCTTCAGGCAATTTATTGTCAGCATATTGGGGTAGAGTATATGTATATTCGTAACCCAAATGTTGTAAAATGGATTCAGGACAAACTTGGAGTAAATGACAACCAGCCTAATTTCTCTACAGATGAGAAAAAGGTAATCTTAAATAAATTAAACCAAGCAGTTTCTTTCGAGAACTTCTTGCATACCAAATATGTTGGACAAAAAAGATTCTCACTAGAAGGAGGAGAATCAATCATCCCGGCTCTAGATGCTTTGATCGAAAAAGCAGCCGAAAAAGGTGTAGAGCAATTTGTAATGGGTATGGCTCACCGTGGACGTCTTAATGTTTTGGCAAATATCTTTGGCAAATCAACACAAGACATCTTCGGAGAATTTGATGGTAAAGATTACGATCAAGAATACTTTGATGGTGACGTAAAATACCACTTAGGACTTACTGCCGATAAAAAAACAAGAACTGGAAAAAATATCAATATCAACCTAGCGCCAAATCCATCTCACTTAGAGACTGTTGGAGCAGTTATTGAAGGAATTACCAGAGCAAAACA
Source organism: Flavobacterium sp. AJR (assembly GCF_002156885.1). NCBI lineage: Bacteria > Pseudomonadati > Bacteroidota > Flavobacteriia > Flavobacteriales > Flavobacteriaceae > Flavobacterium > Flavobacterium sp. AJR. The sequence continues at coordinate 76,608 of NZ_NCWQ01000003.1, forward strand.
AGATAAATATTACGCTGACGATTTCTCAAAAGTATTACCTATTGCCGTTCACGGTGATGCTGCAATTGCAGGACAAGGTATCTTGTACGAGATTATACAAATGGCACAATTAGACGGTTACAAAACCGGGGGAACAATACATATCGTAATTAACAACCAAGTTGGTTTTACAACAAATTACCTTGATGCACGTTCATCTACTTATTGTACAGATGTTGCCAAAGTTACACTTTCGCCAGTATTACACGTAAATGCAGACGATGCAGAAGCTGTAGTTCATGCCGTTTCATTTGCATTAGATTACAGAATGGAATTTGGTCGTGATGTATTTATCGATTTATTAGGATACAGAAAATACGGTCATAACGAAGGTGACGAACCTCGTTTTACACAACCAGTTTTATATAAAATCATTGCTAAGCATGAAAATCCAAGAGATATTTATGCGCAAAAATTATTGTCAGAAGGTATTATCGATGCTACTTATGTAAATGGGTTAGAGAAAGAATACAAATCGACAATGGAGGTAAACCTTGAAGCATCTCGTAAAAAAGATTTGACAATCATTACACCATTTATGCAAAATGAATGGAAAGGATTTGAGCAAGTTACAGATGTTGTGATGTTGAATAAATTTGATACCTCTTTTGCTAAGGCAGGATTAGATTCTATCATAAAAACAATCTCAACTTTACCATCAGATAAAAAGTTCATCAACAAGATAACTAAAATTGTTACTGATAGAAAAACAGGTTACGACAACAATACTATCGATTGGGGAACAGCAGAAGCATTAGCTTATGGTTCACTTTTAACAGAAGGTTTTGATGTTCGTATTTCTGGGCAAGACGTAGAGCGTGGTACATTCTCACACCGTCACGCAGTAGTAAAAGTAGAAGATTCAGAAGAAGAAGTAATTCTATTGAATGCTATCGAAAACAAAAAAGGAAAATTCGGAGTTTTCAATTCCCTATTATCAGAATACGGAGTTTTAGGATTTGATTACGGATATGCTTTGGCTAATCCTAATGCATTGACTATTTGGGAAGCACAATTTGGAGATTTCTCAAATGGAGCACAAATCATGATTGACCAATATATCTCTTGTGGAGAAGATAAATGGAACAACCAAAATGGTATCGTTTTATTATTACCACACGGATACGAAGGACAAGGAGCAGAGCACTCTTCAGCAAGAATGGAGCGTTACCTACAACTTTGTGCAAGACAAAACATGTATGTTGCCGATTGTACAACGCCAGCCAACTTCTTCCACTTATTGAGAAGACAAATGAAAACAACATTCCGTAAACCTTTGGTAGTTTTCTCTCCAAAAAGTTTATTGCGTGACCCAAGATGTGTATCGACTGTTGAAGATCTAGCAAGCGGAAGTTTCCAAGAAACAATAGATGATACTACAGTAAACAAAAAAGAAGTAAAAACATTAGTTTTTGTTACAGGTAAATTCTACTATGATATAGTTGCCGAAAGAGAAAATAACGGACGTAATGATGTTGCAGTAGTAAGAATCGAACAATTGTTCCCGTTCCCGGTAGAGCAAATAAAAGCGATTATTGCACAATATCCTAACGCCGATGATTATGTTTGGGCACAAGAAGAGCCTAAAAACATGGGAGCTTATAGCTTTATGTTAATGAACTTTGACCTTGTAAAATGGAGATTAGCATCATTAAAAGCATACGCTGCACCAGCATCAGGAAGTTACACACGAGCAAAACGTCGTCATGCAGATGCAATCAGAATGGTTTTCGATAAAAATCTATTCAGATAATAAGGAGTAAACTTTATGAAAAAAATATTTCTGTTTGTAGTTCTTTTATTTTCGGTAGTTAATTATTCACAAGAGCTTAAAAAACCAAGTGAGGGAAAAGCTTTGGTTTATTTCGTAAGATCATCTTCTGTTGGGTTTTTAATTAATTTTAAATATTTTGACGGAGATAAGTTTTTGGGTAAGTTTAATCATGGAAGTTATTTAATATATGAGTGTGATCCAGGAAAGCATGTATTTTGGGCAAGGTCAGAAAATACAAGTTTTATTGAAGCAGAACTTGAATCAGGTAAAGTATATATAGTTGATTCAGAACCGAAAATGGGGGCAATTAAAGCAGCTGTCAGACTGGTTCCTTTTGATACAAATCCGGAGCATTATAAAACTCCTAAGAAATTTGAAAGAAAGAAAAAAAATATACTTGAATCGATACTGAAAAATAAAGAATATACTATCAGTAATGAAGATTTGGAAGAGGCCAAAAAAGAGTATGAAAGTATAATTAAGAAATCGACAGAAAAATACAATAAGTTAAAAGTAAAAGGGGAAGAGTTTGTTCAAGTGCTTCCAGAAATGTACTACAATAATTAGTTAATATATAAAATTATAAAAAGATGATTTTAGAAATGAAAGTCCCATCACCAGGGGAATCAATAAAAGAAGTTGAAATTGCAACTTGGTTAGTAAAAGACGGAGATTATGTAGAAAAAGATCAAGCTATTGCTGAAGTTGATTCTGATAAAGCAACTCTTGAATTACCGGCAGAAGCTAGTGGAACAATCACACTAAAAGCAGAAGAAGGAGACGCAGTAGCAGTAGGAGCAGTAGTTTGCTTAATTGATACTAGCGCAGCAAAACCATCTGGAGCAGCTCCAGCAGCAGCTGAAGCTCCAAAGGCAGAAGCACCGAAAGCAGAAGTTAAAGCTGAAGCGCCAAAAGCAGCTCCGGCACCAACTGCAACTTATGCATCTGGAACACCATCTCCAGCAGCAAGAAAAATATTAGATGAAAAAAATATAACACCATCTACAGTTTCAGGAACAGGTAAAGATGGAAGAATCACTAAAGAAGATGCTTTAAATGCAGTACCTTCTATGGGAACTCCAACAGGAGGAAACCGTGGTTCAGAGCGTACAAAACTTTCAATGTTACGTCGTAAAGTAGCAGAAAGATTAGTAGCAGCTAAAAACGAAACAGCTATGTTAACTACATTCAATGAAGTTAATATGACACCAATAAACAACTTACGTAATGAATACAAAGATGCATTCAAAGCTAAACACGCAGGTGTAGGTTTAGGATACATGTCATTCTTTACAAAAGCAGTAACAAGAGCTTTAGCATTATATCCAGACGTAAACTCTATGATGGATGGTGACTATAAAGTAGCTTATGATTTCTGTGATATCTCAATCGCAGTATCTGGCCCAAAAGGATTAATGGTTCCTGTGGTTCGTAATGCAGAGAATTTGACTTTCCGTGGTGTAGAAGCAGAAATCAAAAGATTGGCTATTAAAGCGCGTGACGGACAGATTACAGTTGATGATATGACAGGTGGTACATTTACAATTACAAACGGAGGAGTTTTCGGAAGTATGTTAAGTACACCAATCATCAATCCACCACAATCAGGAATCTTAGGAATGCACAACATTATTGAGCGTCCGATTGCTGTAAATGGTAAAGTAGAAATTCACCCAATGATGTACGTGGCACTTTCTTATGACCACAGAATTATCGATGGTCGTGAGTCAGTAGGATTCCTAGTTGCTATTAAAGAAGCATTAGAAAACCCACTTGAATTATTGATGGATAACAATCCTAAGAAAGCATTAGAGTTATAGTTTATAATAATTTTCAATTGAAAAGCCGTCATTTTTTATTAAATGACGGCTTTTTTTATGCTGATTGATATCTTTTATTCTTTTACAATCTTTATTGTTTTTTCGCGACCTTCAGACTTCACTTTAAGGAAATAAATTCCTGTTGCTACATTTGATAAATCAAGATTTGAGTGTAAACTGTTTATTTTTTTATCCAAGATGATGATTCCACCAACAGAAAAAAGAGTTACTTCGTCAATAACCGATGAGTTTTCGATAGTTAATACATTCTTTACAGGATTAGGATGATACTTAAAATTACCAAGAACAAAGTCAGGATTCGACAACGTATTTAGTTTTACAGTTACCGCTAGTCTTTCTTTACTTTCAATACCATTAATAGTTTGAGAAGCATAATAAGTAGTGTTATCTACTAATACGGTCGATAATGGTAAAAAAGCTTCGTTTAACCTTTTAGTCTTTCCAGATGGCGAAGTTGCATTACTGTACCATTTAATACCGCTACCAGAAACATTAATATCAGCAAGAGTTTGTCCAGCAGTAAGATTTAAGGTAATTACTTTTTTGCCCTCAAATAGAGGTGCAGGTGGGTTAATCGTAGAGGCAAAGCTAAAAGTACAATTATAAGAATCTCTTACAAGTATTTCGTAAGTGCCAGGCTCCAGGTTTGTAAAGGTATTGTTTTCTGTGAATTTATATAAAGTAGGCGAGATGGCATAAGTGTATTGATTAGATCCACCCGTAGCATTAATTGTTATGGTTTGATCTGTAATTGTAGCAGTAGCCGTAAGTAATTTAGATTCCTGAACTTGTATATGATTGATTTCGTTACACCCCATTACATCTCTAATGAGTACTGTATAGCTACCTGCAGGCATATTACGAAAAGTAAAAAGACCTTCATTTAAAGTCATTATAATATCAGGATTCTCTAGAAGAGAATAACTATATGGTGGGGTTCCACCTCTTGCAAGTGTGGTTATTTCTGCGTTGCTTTCACCATTGCATCTTGTTGTTGTAGCTACAGATTGCGCCTGCAAAGGGGGAATAGATATATCTTGTATCGTTATAGGCGCTGAAGCGGTGCAGTCATAAGAGTCTTTGGTATATATTGTATGAGTTCCTGGTTTTTTACCATAAAAAAAGTTCTCTTTTTGGTAATTAGTTCCGTCCATTGAATATTGAAATGGAGGTATGCCTCCTGTAGCATTTATAAGGACTATTGGCGTGTAACATCCCGAATACCTAATCGTAGCATCTACGGATAGACGGGGGCTAACATTTAAACGGAAAAGTTTTAAAATAATATTTCCTTTATTATTAATTCGGGCATAAATACTATAAGATTGTACTGTACTTACAAACGAAGTCGGATTTGGAATCGCATTAATGTCGTTTGCAGCATCATCTTTACTAAGATGATAACTAATTATAGTTTCGGCGGGATTTAAATCTCCAACCAATTCGTCTTTTTTAATAGTTAAATCAAATAAATAATCCCCATTACAATGCACAATAGGGCTGAGCTGTGCATAAAAATTTAAGGATGTAAGTAAAAATAAGAGATAAAGTAAAGTTTTTTTCATACGTATCGGTTTGTTAAATTCGTTAACAAATATACTTAAAAAACTGAATTTTAATTAAATGTGTATTTATAATGATGTGATTTGTGAAAACTAGTAAGTTTCTGTTGTTAAAGGATAGCTTTTTTTATATGTTGGTTTTCTATAGCCGAATGTATCCTAGTAGATAGTTCATTATAATCAGGATTGTAGTTATCCCATATTTTCCAAACGTCCTCCCTTTTTTTTATAAAATAAGTCTGCCTGTTTACCTTATTAAGAACAATCGATATGGCATCGTTTTCGTCTTTCCACTCTAAATTCCAAAACTCTTTTACGGTTAGAATGGCAATATCTTCAGTAATACTAGAGACTTTAAAATCGAAAATTTCAAAATTAGATCGATTATCTATACAGTTTAAATGATAATTTAATCTCGAATAATTTTCGAAAAGATCCTTAATTCTTTTTGCGAAAGGGCTTTCTGCAAAGACGTAATTTGATAAGTTCGAAATATTAATTTCGGGTAATTCTTTCAAACAATTAAATTCTTCCTGACAATAATTAGCAATCAATGATTCAAAAAAAGAGATAGGTTCGTTTTTGTTTTCAGGTTCCGATGATTTATTATAATCAGTTGCTTCACAATTCAGGAAACTATTTAAAGAAGGATGGCCAATAAAAATAGCCAGTTTATCTAAACTTTTTAAGAAACGCAAATCAGATTTTTTAGTTTGTGATGAGTCGTTTGTGAAAATTCTTTGCAATGTGGCACTCGAGATAGAGCATCCAAGTTCATTTCTCTTAGAGCCTTGCATGAATTCAGATTTTTCTAAGCAATCAGATATTATTTCCGATAGAATAATATAATGAGCCCTTTTCCATTCTTTAACGCCAGATAAAGTACTGTTTTGTATAATAGGATGGGATTTTATGCCTTCTACTAATTTGTCTATTATGATTTCCATATGCGAATGTTGTTTAATAATTGACATTTTTTCTTCGATAATTAAATTCAATTCATGTTAGTAGGAATACTCAAGGTATAGTTATGCGTAAGATAAGTTGGAGTTATGAGTCTGTTAATGTTAATGTTGTGCTAAAAATACTGATAAATTCGTAAATAATTGCTGTACGAAATAATTAATAACTAAAACAACAAAACCATGAAAAAACCACTTATTAAATTTTCGATTAAAAAAATTGCTCTTTTGTCTTTTGCCTTGCTAGCTTTTTATTCTTGCGAAAAAGGTAATGATCAAGCAGAGAGCGACGTTCAGGAAAAATTAATGGACGGAGATGTCAATCTTCTTGATAAAGGAAGATACGGACTTGCTCCAATGCCTGATGAATATTTAAAGAATATTCAGTTTTTAACACCAAACGATTATCGTTTAAAAATTGCTCAGCTACGACCAGATTTAGTTTCAGAAACTCAAAAATCGACTTTAACGGCTAAAATTGCTGCTAGCAAAAATTTGCCAACTCCACCAGTTGGAGATCAGGGGAGTGAAGGATCTTGCGTAGGTTGGGGAGTGGGTTATGCTGCACACAGTATTGCCAGATACCTTAATAACACCGTGCATCAGAGTAATTGGTATAATGCATCTAGAAGTGCAGCTTATGTTTACAACCAAATAAAATTGGGTAATTGTGGCGCAGGTTCTTATCCTAATGATGCAATGAATTTGATAAAAAACCAAGGAGAATGTGCCGAGTTTCAGATGCCTTATGTTGCCGGAGGTTGTTATACAGTACCATCAACCCAACAAAGAAATTGGGCATCGGCGAGAAAATCAGGCGGATGGTTTAATGTAAATCCGAGAAGTGCTGCAGATATTAAATATTATCTTAATCAGAATTATGCAGTTGCAGTATGTTTTGATGTAAATCAGAGTTTTTATGATATCCGTAATAACAACCACGTTTGGTCTAATCTTTACGGAAGCAGACAAGGTGGACACTGCGTATGTATTGTAGGATATGATGATGCTACCCAACTTTTTAAAGTACAAAATTCCTGGGGTGCAGGCTGGGGACGCAGCGGTTTCTTTTATGTAACTTATAATAATATTGCCAATGGAGCCTTTAATTGGGCAGGATGTATTATTCCTAATCCATCAGCAAATTCTTAGGCTTTAATACTACTGTTTTATAAATAATCTTGAACACGAATTTCACGAATTTGCACAAATCTTAAATGGTTAACTTAGTTTGCGAAATTAATTTCACGAACAAATTAGTGACAATTAGTGAAATTCGTGTTCGTTTTTTTATTGCAGATATACATAATGATTGTAATAGTCGATAATCGCTTTGCCCTGAAGCAAAACATCGGCTCCAATAATGCCATGAACAGGTCTTGCTTTGTATTGTCGTAAGGCTTCGTTTACGTGCGAAAGGTCAAAAATTACCAAAGCAAAATCCGAATCTTTCCAAGAACCAATTTGTAATATATTGTTAGACGCAGTTTGGGTAAGCATTCCTGTAGCTCCGGCTCCGGCAGCTTTAGTTTTTGAAGCTTCGGCACCCAATGCAAAACGTTCTATGCTCTCAAAACCTACACAAGTATTAGAAGCTCCAGTATCTAATATAAAATTCCCAGAAATACCATTGATTTTGGCTTTTATTAAGAGGTGTTGTGTTTTGGTAACTTTGAATTTTATTTTTTTGTATTTCTCTTTTTTGAGAACTTCGTGAAGGTTTTCCATTTTTGGTACTGATTGAATATCAAAAATAAACCAATTACTGCCAATAAACTAATGATGTAAAGTATATAATTTGTTGATTTTTCTTCGGACGAAATTGAACCATAATATACAAAAGAACTCCAGTAATAAGGAGATTTCTTGGCATTAGGAATAGATTTATTATTTAAAAAATCAAGTTTGGCATTGGTATTAGCTTCAAAATACGGAATACCATTTTTGATGTTTTTATAAAAGTCAGCCATGAAAACCGATGTGGTATAATCATTTACTTTCCATAACGAAAACAACAAGTTCTGTGCACCAGCAAACTGAAAACCTCTTGCGATGCTCATGGCACCCTCGCCTTTATATAATTTTCCAATTCCTGTTTCGCAGGCACTTAAAACTACTAAATCAGGATTTAGGGTAAGATTGTACAATTCTGAATACAGAATTTCCTGATCGTAGAATTTGATACTTGCCGGAGTTTCGACATCGCCAGAAGAAGCGTGAGTACTTAAATGCAAAATAGAGTATTGGGAAGCATTGTTTTTAAAGTTGGCAAAAGTAGCATCAGCGTTCTCAAGAAACTTACCTTGAAAGTTTGTTTGTATCGATTGCAATTCCTTTTTGGAATAACTCAATTCGTAAGCCGTTTTTTCGAAAACAGGGAAAACTCCTAAAACTGTTTTTGCTGAATTTGAAATAGGTTTTGCATTGATATAAAAATTAGCCGAAGCAGTATAGGCAATCTTAAAATCATTTAGCAAATAATGCATTTTGGCAAAATTGGTTGTATTCGATTCTTGAGTAATCAAAGCTTCAAAAGGCAGGAAATTAAGGATTCCGTCGGGAACAATAATGAGATTTCTGTAAACCGCGTTTTTAGGTAATTTCAGCATGTCATAGAGAATTTTCCCGTATGTATTATAGCCTGAAATATCATTGGTAATTTCATTTGCATTACTGAAATAATCTACAAATTGGGCAATTTTCGGGATTGCAGTATCTGTAATGTTGATATGATTAAGCTCTATTCTTTTATTTTGCAAAGTGAAATAGAACAAATTTTCAGCCCCCATAAAATAATATACCATTACAGCTTTGTCTTTCTCCAATTTTGATAAGACAGCTTTTAAATCACAGTCCTCAGGAATGTAATCAGAGTTTTTAGATTGTATTTGTTTTAAAGCAAGCGTCAATTCGTTTTGCTTTTTTATGGCTTTATTGATGTTTGCAATATTAGCTAAATCTCCTTTTTGCTGTTCTTTTAAAATGGTATTGTTTAAGTTTTGAAGCTGTTGCAAAAGTGATTTTTCTTCTACAGAGGCGGTTTTAATATTTGAGCGATAGTTTTTTAATATACCCGATTTGGTTCTTTCGGATAATTGGAAAGCTTGTTCCAAATATTGAATTTTGTTCTCTTTTTGATATAATTTATCATAAATAGAGATGCATTTTTCGGTACGATTACGAGCTCGTATTTGTGTAATGATTTTTGAATTTTCATAGACTAATGCATTCATCAGTAAATCTTCAACATGAAAAGAAAGACGAAATGCTTCGAGTGCCTTTTTAGGTTGGATTTGTTTCAGGAAAATATCAGCTTGTAAATCAAGTAAATCCATTAAAACAGTTTCGGCATATAGTTCGTTTTTATTAGGCAAACTGTTTTTCGAGATTTTGTAATTCGGAATTAAAAGTTTGAAAGATTCACCAATTTGTTTGGAACACGCTTCATAATTGTGTTCATCAAAAAGTAATAATGCTTTTTCGTAATACAACTTAGCCAGTTTACGAGGTTGTTGGTTTGGAGTTTGTAGAAAAAGTTTTTCTGCCTTTTCGAGATAAGAATTAGCAATATCAAAATTTTGCCATTGTCTGTTTAAAGCTGCTAAGTTTCGATAGGAATTAGATAATGTTTCCGATTGATCCTTTTCGGTTTTTAAATATTTAACAGCCGATTCAAATGATTTTTCAGTATTAGAGTAGGAATTTAACTTGACAATAAAACCATTGGTACTTAGTAAATAACTATTCCCTAGATTGTTGTATAAGATTCCTTTTTGAGTATTTGATAATTTCTCGGTCTTTAAGGTGCTTTCGAGTAAATCTATTGCCGATGCACTTTTGCCAGAACTGAGGTAAACATTGGATAAATTAAGAATTGCTGCAAATTTTTGTTTCTGTGCTTCGGGATAATTTTTGGATGTATTAACGATAAAGAAATATTGTTTTATGATATTTTCGGCACTGTCATAATCGCCCATAATGGTATATAAATTGCCTAAAGGTTTCAGGCAATATTCGATAATGTCGTAATCTTTCAGTTTGTTTTTCTCGTAAATCTGCCAGGCTTTTTCGTAACTAGTAATCGCTTTTTCTGTTTGCCCGAACTGGTTTTCATAATAGGCTTTGTTGCAGTTTAAAACTACGATTGCCAGTAATTCGTCTTTGGATTTAGGATTTTGATTTTTCCAGAAAGAGGTTTCTGTATTTGTTAGATTTTGTAATGCTTTCGCAGATGGATATGCTATAAAAGAATCAATTGCAAGATATATTTTGTCTTCCTGACATTGCCCGAAAACATTCAGACCTGTAAAGAAGAAAATTAAAATATATAAGGGAGTTAATTTCATATTAGTTAAGTATTGTAGGCTAAAATTAACCATGTAAGTTATTTAAGGTCATATAATTTTGTGCATATATTGATAGCTTAAATGTACTTATATCACTTATATGGTAGAATAACCGTGCCATTCGTGGTAAACCTTTTTCTTTGTGTATCTCTGCGAAAACCTTCGTGCAACTTCGCGGAATAACTCTTAAAACCTCCAAATTCCATAAAACTGGAAATAATTAAAATTCTGTTCAAAGTTTATCACATAACGCACACCTAAACTCGGACCAATTCGGGCAAAACCAGCCGTTAGGTCGAATAAAAGACCAGTTTTAAAATCAGCGAATGAGTTTTTAACTGTGTTTGATTCCGTTTTGGTGTCCAATAAGTATTGATCAGTTCCACCCTCAAAAGTTTCTATTTTTATAGTTTGAGTTTGCTCTTGTGAAACATTAATATTGGCTTGTAAACCCGCACCAATTCCAATGTAATTATTAATGTTATAACGAATAAGAACGGGAACTTCCCAGTTGACGTTTTTATTTTCGGTACTGGTTGTCATACGCTGAAATTGTTTTACTCCATTTGGGTTTATACCAATTCCTTCTCTTGTTGTGACACCGCTTTCGTATTTATTTATCGCATTGAGCCACTCGGCTTGCCAGTAAAAGCGATAGGATTTAAAAGGCGAAATGGTTGCACCTACAAAGTAACTTGTCGATTTATCTAAATCGGGATATAGATTATAACCTGCTTTTGCGCCAATAGATATTCCGGGTAAAAATCGTGTAGTGGCGTAATTGGTAATAATGGGTTCGTTTTTATCAAATATTATGGCGGTTCGGCTTCGGGTTTTTACTTTATGAAAGTCATCGCCAAACTTCATAGAATATTTTACAAAACCTTTGGTGCTATCTTTTTCTTTTACATTTTTTTGTTCACTTCCGGGTAAATAAATATTCTTGAAAGTAAAGAAGATTTGATTTTTTTTGATAATTGTATCTAAACAGCTAGTTGTGGGGATTTCGTCTTTGGGACAAATCGGGCATTTTGGGTACATGTCTTCTATCTGAAATGTTTTTTTGTCGAACATATCAGGAATATCAGTTTCAAGCCGGATCATTCTGGCTGGACCTTCGCCGTTATTTTGGAAACGGGTTTTAAAATTGACTCTCTTAAAACGCACTAATCTGTAATTCATAAAACTTCCGTTAGAACCCATTTTGTTTGGGTCGTGAGAAGTCACAATTTCCATTTCCAGATTTTTTATTTTATGATTTTTATAGCTTCGGTTAGGAACGAAAATTCCGCGCATGGTTACGGTTGCGCTGGTATCCTTAATCATTTCGGGAGTGGTTTTGAAAGTGTAAAATACATTTCGGGTTTCACTTGGATTAGCATCGTCAAATTCCAGAACCGAAACATTATGATAGGTTTTATTTGCTTCTAATAATGATGCGTCGAGATCTTCTTCGGTGGTTGTATTTCGGTATTTTTTGGTTCGAATGTTGTTTTCGGCTGAAGCCAAATAGGTTTTGGTATCATCAAGATCATTGACAGAAGCGACGGTGTTTTCTTTTACTTCGCGTTCGCCAGCATAAGTTCTAAAATCGACCAATTGGAAATTGTTGTCTTTAAATTGTTTTTCGTTGTAAAAAAGATAGAGTTTTCCGCTGGAAACATAGTTCTCTAGATTTTGATAACTTACTACAACGACCATTTCCTGATCGGGAATTGGGTCACAATTTTTTAGGATTGCAAATCCGTTTTGGTCGGCAATTGAGGCAATGTCTTTGTAGTTAGTATCGGTAATATCATTTATGGCAACTTTTTTAGGTCGTGTTGCGGGTGGTTTTCCGTTATCGTAATTGTTGGTTACCGCAAGTTTTGTGGTATATGTTCCTTTGTTTTTGTAAACGTGTTTGGGTTCGGCAGCTTTAGAGTAATGTCCATCACCAAGTTCCCATAAATAAGAATAGCTAGGCTTTGGTGCTCCGGCAATAGGAATTAATGGTGGGGTTTCGGGTTTGAAACTTACCAGATTTCCGTTTTGAGTGTAACCAATAGTGGCTCTTCGGGTTATAGTATCTTTTACTTTGGTTTGTGAGAAAGAGTATATAGATAAAAGAAGAAAGAAGATAGATGATAGTGGTTTCATAACTAGAGTTTTTTAGCCCTGATGGGAGCGGCATCCTTTTTCTTGTTTCTTTAACAAGAAAAAGATAGAGTCGGACAGCAGGATTAGCTTCTTGAAATTATCAGAATACGTTTTAAACTGGATTAAATGTAAAAAAAAGTGATGAGCAAATCATCACTTTTTCTTAAAAAGAATTTTGTAAGTTACTGAATAGCATTGATTGCCGCTATCAGTTGAGCTTCGGTGCCGACTGTTGTTTCGGCAATTGTAAAAGTGTAAACATCATTAGCAGCAACTGTAACTGCTTTGATAGCGTAACGCCATTGGCCATTATCCTCGGTAACAAATATTACGTGGCAAGCAAGTCCAATTGGGATTTGTCCGTAGTGTTCGCTGAATAATCCTGCTGGTGTATAAGTGTCTAGTTTTGCGAGTGCATTTGTTCCTTCGCCATCGTATGATAAGTAAACAGCGCTATTGTTGTTATCGTATCCTTGGGGAGCATCGACAAGAAGAGTTGTTTTAGGTCTTGGGTCGTAATAAAAACGGTCTACGTTTGTCCAGCCAAAGCTTCCGAAATGAACATAATAATTATCTCCTTCTCCCTGAACTCCATCTTTGCCTCCATTTCCTCCTGCATCTGGTTTAGGCTGTTCCCATGCTAATTCTCCGTTATCATCGATTACTCCTTTCCACAAAGTCATAGCATTATCTACACCATTGGTTAAGCTTGCAGGAACAATCATGTTTATACTACAAGTTGTTTTAAGTTCGACTCCGCCTTGTGTGGCTTTAATAAAGAATTCACCGCCTGAGATCAGTAAGTTTTTCTTTCCGTCGGGCATAATTCCCATTGTAGGTTTGTTTGAGATAAGCATGTTGCCTTTGTCAAAAAGTTCAACGTATTCGATATCGACTACTCCAGTTACAGGATTTCCGTTTTTGGTAAGGCAATCTCCATTAATGGACAGTTTAACTCCTTTGGCAGATGTTAGGGTTACAACACCTGTTCCGGCTGTGAGGGTAAAATTTTGTGTATTTTTTTTAACTCCTTTTGTGCTGATGCTTTTAAATGCTGCAGCAGATGGAGGGAAAACAAGATTGCCGCTGTCGCTGTTGTCATCGCTATTGTCGCAACTTACGAAAGTGATTATTGCTAAGAATAAAAGTCCGATTGTTTTAAAATTTGTGTTCATGATTTCTAGTTTTAATGGTTGTTATAGTAATAGATGTTTTGGGTTAAAAATTTGTTACCCCTGTTTTTGGTTTATTTTTAAATTACTTTAAAACCAAGGGCAATATATGGTTGTGCATAATTAGGAACTGGACCTCCGGCACCATGAAAATTGGAACTTAAGAAAACGACATTACCTTGAGTTATAGGATAGGGCACTGTTGTAAAAGGGTTTTTTCTTAAAATACGTCCTACTGTTTGATTAAGTACTGTGTAACCAGGCAGGATTGTTCTTTTTACGGTAATAATATCACCAGAACTTACTGGTACTGGAGTTATTGATTGATAATCTAATGTGGTTTGAGAAAAAGTATGAATGCCTGTATAGGTAGCACTAGTAGTTGTGTTTGTAACTTCCATAGTATAACCACCTGTGTAAGTGGTTGGATTTTGATATCCTACGGTGCAAATTTCTCCATTGGCATTAATCTGGATTGTATATTCGTGTGTTTCCAGATCCATTGTTGTAACATCATCATATCCGTTTGCGGTTGTAAAAGCTGTTGTGATAAGCGTAGAGACATAGGTTGAGTCGCAAACATTATTTGTTGGGTCATTGTCATTATCGCAACTCAAGATTGTAAAAGCAGCGATACATAATATTAATGTTGGTAGTGTTTTCATGATTTCTAATTTTTAAAGGTTTTTATAGTAATAGATGTTTTAGAGTGAATAACTGTTACCCTTGTTTTGGGTTTATTTATCAAGACATTTTTCTTCAAATAGATTTCCATCTTCGTCTAAGGCAACAAGAATATTTTTTTTCTTAGAAAGGGTTATGATTAGATAAAACCAAACAATCGACCAAAAGCCTAGTGTGATACAGGTAAAGAATAGGTGTAGGGAATGGTTTATTTCTTTTTTTTGTTTGGATAAAACTACATAAGGTAATTTTTCATTATGCTCAACAATTACAAAACCATTTCGGATTTTTGTAGAAAGCATCTTATGAAATTGGTCTAAATTTTTCTCGTTTATAAATTGATAACTTTCCATTTCTCTTAATTTTTTAATTGTTTTAAAAGACTCTTGTTTTGGTATATCAACTTGATTATATAATTGTTACCCCTTTATTTGAGATTTATTTTCAGATTTTTTTTACATTAGCTAATTAAAAAGTCATTTTATGAGCCAAACTAACATTCATCCTGATCAAATGTATATTGAAGGGCTTGCTGCAAATGATTCGGCGGTTATTCAGTCTATCTATAAAAAGTTTGTTCCTAAAGTGGTTTCATACATAATGAACAATTCTGGCGATAAGGATCAAGCGCAAGATGTGGTTCAGGAAATAATGATTTTGCTTTTTAATCAGGCTAAAGCCAATGCCTTACAATTGACTTGCCCTTTTGATGCTTATTTTTTCTTGCTATGCAAAAGGAAGTGGCTTAATGAATTAAAAAAAACATCAAATAAAGGGGTAACAATTAACGAAGATGCAGCATCTATAAATGAATCTGCACACGAATTGGTTGATCAAACCGAAGAATTTGAAGAGAAACAGCAATTGTTTGACGTTATGTTCCAGAAATTAGGAGACAAATGTCAAGAATTACTAAAACTGAGTTTTACAATAAAATCGATGGAAGAAGTGGCCGAGAAACTAAATGTGACTTATGGCTATGTTCGCAAAAAGAAATCGCTTTGTATTGGTCAGTTAACAGTATGGATTCAGGAAAGTAAAAACTTTAAATCTCTAAAAAATAAGTAGTCATGAACGAAGAACGCTATATATTATTCGATCAATATCTTCAGGGAGAAATGACTGTTGAAGAAAAAAATAGTTTTGAAAAACAATTAGCCGAAAATCCAGAATTTGCTTCGGCTTTTGAAACTTTTAAAACAGTAAATCTTCAATTGGAGACTAAATTTGGATATGAAGAAGAAAGAGAAGAGTTCAAAGAAAATCTAACTCGAATTTCTAATACCCATTTTGATAAAAAGAAGAAGAAAAACAAAGCAGTATCTTTAAAACCTTGGTATTATGCAGTTGCAGCTTCTGTGGCGGTTTTAATTGGTTTGTTCTTTTTTAATTATGATTCGAATCCCATTTTTGAGGATTTTAATCATCCCGATCAAGCTACTTTTACCGAAAGAGGAGATACAAATATTGCTCTAAAACAAGCCGAAGTAGCATTTAATGCCAGAAAATATAAAGATGCGATTCCGCTTTTTGAAGAAACTCTAAAAGAAAATAAAACACCTGAGATTCAATATTTTTATGGTGTTGCATTATTACAAGAAAATGAGTTTGAGAAAGCCGAAGCTGTTTTTAATGAATTAAAAACCGGAACATCTGTGTATAAAGACAAAGCATTATGGAATCTTGCTTTGAGCAAATTAAAACAGAAAGATTATAAATCGTGTAAAGATATCCTTGAAACGATTTCTCAAGATTATGAAGGTTATGATGATGTACAAGATCTCTTGAACGAATTGGATTAGAGCGATATTTTGCTAAACACACAAAGAGGTTACACAAAGATTCGCAAAGAGTTAAAATGCTTTGCGGATTTTTTTTGTAGAGTTACTTGCGGGACTTCGACTCCGCTCAGTCAGACAAGATTGCAAATAGAAAAATCCGTTTTTGTCTGCGTTTTCGCTTTTGCGAATCCGTTTCATCCGCGTTCCATTCACCGTAATACTTGTGAGACTTCGACTTTGCCTGTAAAGCAATGATAAACAAATTTAAAGCGACATTTTTTGTCGCTTTTTTTATGATTGTAATCAAATTTAAATTTTAAGTTCTAAATTCGATTTTACAAATACCCTAACCTCAACCAATTTATAATTTTAAACTTATTTACTGAATGCAAAAAATTACCCTATTAATTCTCTTAGTAATTTCACAAATCATATATGCACAGACTAAACTTACCGAAACCGAAAAACTAGTCGGAACTTGTAAAGTTTGGGGATTTTTAAAGTATTATCACCCAAAAGTAGCCAATGGGGATTTTAACTGGGATAATCAACTTTTGGAAGTCTTACCAAAAATTCAACAGGCAGAAACTAAAAAAGAATTTTCATTGGTTTTGGAAAACTGGATTGATTCTTTAGGCGAAGTAAAAGAAATTGCACCAATTACACCTCCAAAAGATGTTGAATATTTTGATAAGAATTTTGATTTGAGCTGGTTTAATAACAAACTGTTTTCTAAAAAGCTTTCGAAGAAATTGAAATTTATTGAGGAGAATAGATTTTTGAGTGATGTAGAATTCGGACCTGATTTTGACAGTTTTAAAAACTTGAAAAACTATTTCGATCTTGATTATAAAAATAATAAAGATTCCAGAATTCTGATGTTGTTTGCGTACTGGAATGTAATCGAATATTATTTTCCGTATAAATACATGATGGATCAAAAATGGGACCTGAGCTTAGAACAAGCATTACTGCTAATTATTGATGCTAAAAGTGAAGAAGATTTTTATGTTGCTATGAAAAGAATGGCAACTAATCTTAATGACGGTCATGTTGAATTTTTTCTATACAATTCTATGAAAGATTCCCAGTATTATTTTCCGGCAACCGGCAAAATAATTGACGAAAAGTTCGTCGTTACAAAGATTCTGGGTGATAGTCTGGCTGAAGCTGATGATATAAAAATAGGAACTGTAATTACTAAAATAAATGGCAAAACAATAAAAGAGTTAGCTGTAGAGAATCGAAATTTAATTTGTGCTTCAAACGAAGCGGGCTATTTAAACAAATTAATTTTGTCAATTTTAAGGAATGCTTCTGAAAATGTTGAAGTAGAGTTTCTAAATGATGGAAGGTATGAAACAAAGTCAATGATTTGGTTTGATTATCATGACTCTCATAGAAATGAATTTAAAAAGGGAGCCATGAAAAAAGTGGATAAGTTCAAGCTCATGGATAATAACGTTGGTTATGTAAACATGGGGGTAATAAAACCCAAACATATTCCAGATATGATTCAAGCATTAAAATCTACAAAGGCAATTGTTTTTGATATGAGAAATTATCCAAACGGAACTTACGGGGAAATCGCTAATTTTTTAAATGCACAGGAAAATAAATTTGCAATTTACACCTATCCTTATTTAAATTATCCAGGAAGATTCAGATGGACAGAAGGAACAAATTGTGGATCTGAAAACAAAGATAATTACAAAGGTCAAGTTATCGTATTACTTAATGAAAAATCCATAAGTCAGTCAGAATGGACTGCTATGTGTTTTCAAACTGCTGGAAATACCACTATAATAGGAAGTCAAACGGCTGGTGCAGATGGAAATACATTTGAATTTGATTTTAAAGGATTCCATACTTTATTTTCAGGGATTGGAGTGTATTATCCTGATAAACGTGAAACACAAAGAATAGGCATCGTTCCCGATATCGAAGTTAAACCTACGATTGAAGGGATTCAGCAGGGGAAAGATGAAGTTTTAGATAGAGCTTTAGTATTTATAGAAACAGGGAAATAGTATTTATAGAATAAAAAATCCGTTTTCATCCGCGTTTTCGCTTTAGCGAATCTGTTTCATCTGCGTTCTATTCACCACAATACTTGAGGATTGTAATTCCAGTGGTTATTCGTGTTGCGAGACTTCGACTCCGCTCAGTCTGACAATATTGCGAATAGAAAAATCCGTTTTTGTCCGCGTTTTCGCTTTTGCGAATCCGTTTCATCTGCGTTCCATTCACCGCAATACTTGAGATTGTAATTGTAGTGGTTATTCGTGTTGCGAGACTTCGACTCCGCTCAGTCTGACAATATTGTGAATAGAAAAATCCGTTTTTGTCCGCGTTTTCGCTTTTGCGAATCCGTTTCATCCGTGTTCCATTTACCACAATACTTGAGGATTGTAATTGCAGTGATTATTCGTGTTGCGAGACTTCGACTCCGCTCAGTCTGACAAGATTGCGAATAGAAAAATCCGTTTTTGTTCGTGTCTTCGCTTTAGCGAATCCGTTTTATCCGCGTTCCATTCATCGTAAAATTCGCTTATTGTAATCAAATTGGGAAAGTTTTTAATATTGTCGTAATTTTGGGCTTTTAAAATTATAGAATTGAACCCAACAACAATTATTACCGATACACATACACATTTATATTCAGAAGAATTTGACCAAGATAGAGGTGAAATGATTCAGAGAGCGATTGATGCTGGTGTTTCTCGTTTTTTTATTCCCGCTATCGATGCAGCTTGTACAGAATCTATGTATGATTTAGAGCAAAAATATCCAGATAATGTATTCTTAATGATGGGTTTGCATCCCACTTACGTGAAAGATAATTATCTCGATGAGCTAAAACATGTAGAAACGGAATTAGCAAAAAGAAAATTCTACGCAGTCGGAGAAATCGGAATTGATTTATACTGGGATAAAACCCATTTAAAAGAACAGCAAATTGCTTTTAGAACTCAGATTCAATGGGCAAAACAATATAAATTGCCAATTGTAATTCATTGTCGTGACGCTTTTGATGAAATTTTTGAAATCCTGGAAGAAGAAAAATCAGATGATTTATTCGGTATTTTTCATTGCTTTACGGGCACTCATGAACAAGCATTACAGGCGATTTCTTATAATATGAAACTTGGAATCGGCGGAGTGGTGACTTTTAAGAACGGAAAAATTGATCAATTCTTAAATCAAATCGATTTAAAACATATTGTTCTCGAAACCGATTCGCCATATTTAGCACCAATTCCTTTTCGCGGAAAGCGAAACGAAAGTAGTTATTTACTGAACGTTGTATCAAAATTAGCCGATATATATGACGTTTCTGAAGAAGAAATAGCAGCAATAACTACTCAGAATTCAAAAGACGTTTTTGGGATTTAACTTAGAACGTATGATACTTTAATTTTTTTTTTGTTCATTTGTCCACTTAAAAATAGATATTTATAATGCAGAAATTTGATGCAATTCGACCGTTTTATGATTCAGAAGTAAATGAAGCCCTTCATGGTGTAGCAAATCATCCTATGATGAAAGCCATGATGAATTTTTCATTTCCAGAGTTAGACGACGAAGTTTGGAAGGAACAATTGAAGAGAACTCACTCTATCCGTGATTTTCAATGCAATTTTATTTATCAGACAATTCAAAAAGTTCTCGAAAGAAGCTCAGAAGGATTAACAACTTCGGGATTCGAGAAACTAGAAAAAAACACTTCTTATTTATTTGTTTCTAATCATAGAGACATTCTTTTAGATACAACATTATTAAATGTTTGCTTGTTTGAGCATGGTTTGGTAATGACTGCTTCGGCAATTGGAGATAATTTGGTTAAAAAAGCATTCTTGAATATTTTGGCTAAATTAAATCGTAATTTCTTGGTTTTGCGTGGTCTTTCGCCTCGTGAAATGTTGCAAAGCTCTAAGTTGTTATCGGAGTATATCGGACATTTATTGTTTCGCGAGAACCGTTCGGTTTGGATCGCACAACGTGAAGGAAGAACCAAAGACGGAAATGACGCTACAAATCCTGGTGTTTTAAAAATGTTAGGAATGGGATCGGATGAAGCGAACCTAATGGATTATTTCAAGAAAATGAAAATAGTTCCAGTTTCGATTTCATACGAATATGATCCAACCGATGCTTTAAAAATGCCACAATTAATGGCAGAAGCGAATAACGAGATTTATATTAAAGAAAAAAATGAAGATTTCATGACCATTTTAAGTGGTATCATGGGAACTAAAAAAAGAATACACATTTCGGTAGGAGATGTTCTGGATAAAGAAATTGACCAGATTGCTGCCGAAAATGACAATTCGAATAAACAAATCCAAGCGTTGGCACAAGCTATAGACGATTCTGTATTGAAGAATTATAAATTATGGCCAACCAATTTTATTGCCTACGACATTTTAAACAAAACCGATAAGTTTGCTCATTTGTATAAAGAAAATGAGAAATTACTTTTTGAGCGTCGTTTAGAAATGCGTATTGGTAGCGATAATCCAGTTACAAGACAAGGGTTTTTATCTATGTATGCTAATCCTGTAGTTAATAAATTAAAATACCAAGATGTCATCTAAAGCCAAAATACTTTTAATCTATACCGGAGGAACTATCGGTATGAGTAAAGATTTTGAGACTGGAGCGCTCAAAGCCTTCAATTTTAGTAAATTATTACAAAAAATTCCAGAGTTGAAACAATTGGATTGCGAAATCGAAACGGTTTCGTTTGATACTCCAATTGATTCATCGAATATGAATCCTGAAGAATGGACAAAAATCGCTGTGATTGTCGAAGATAATTACAATTCTTTTGATGGTTTTGTGGTTCTTCATGGATCAGATACCATGTCATATTCGGCATCGGCATTGAGTTTTATGCTGGAGAATTTATCTAAGCCTGTGATTTTTACCGGGTCGCAATTGCCAATCGGGGATTTGCGAACGGATGCCAAAGAAAATCTTATAACAGCGATTCAGATAGCTTCACTTCAGCAAGACGGAAAACCTGTTATCAATGAAGTTTGTTTGTATTTTGAATACAAATTATACCGTGGTAACAGAACTTCTAAAGTAAATGCAGAACATTTTAAAGCTTTTACAGCTCCAAATTATCCTGAATTGGTAGAATCTGGAGTGCATTTAAAATTAAATTCGCATTTGTTTTTGCCTATAAAAACATCTTCGAAATTAATCGTTCATAAAAAATTAGACAATCGCGTTGCCATCATAAAAATGTTTCCAGGAATGAGCGAACCAGTTTTGGCGGCAATATTAGCAATTCCTGACTTAAAAGGAATTGTTCTGGAAACTTACGGATCTGGAAACGCACCTACAGAAGATTGGTTTCTTAATGCTATTAAAAAAGCTATTCAGTCAGGTTTACACATCATAAACGTAACACAATGTTCAGGCGGAAGTGTGAATATGGGACAATATGAGACAAGTACTGTTCTTAAAGAACTTGGCGTAATCTCTGGAAAAGACATCACAACCGAAGCTGCAATTACAAAACTAATGTATTTATTAGGTCACGGAATCGAAGCCGAAAATTTTAAGACTGTTTTTGAAACTGCTTTACGCGGGGAGATTTCGTTGTAAAATTTTCACCCAGTTTTTTGTCATTTCTGTAAATGACAAGATCATGGATAGACAATTGGAATTTGGAATTTTTTATATTGTTTTTTTTTAATTTTTATAACGAACCTCACAAGTTTCTAAATTTTCTTCGGTACTACGGTTTTTATAATACACATACACTATTACCGAAAGAATACATATTACACCTTGAATGGCGACTGTATTTCTAGTTCCTATAAAATGTGATAGATACCCAATTATCAAACTTCCCACAGGAATCATTCCTTGGTATGCCATAAGATAATAACTAATGCTTCGAGAACGCATATGTGTGGTACTTTGAGTTTGTATATATATGTTTATCGATGAGGTTTGCGCCATCATTCCCACACCACTTAAAGCCATGCAAATAAGCGCCACGGTTAAACTACTTGAATAAGCCAAAATAATAATGCTAAATCCTAATAATAAACTGGCAGCAATCATTATTTTATTCATGTTTTGTGATGTTTTTAAGTTAGCTAGATAAATAGCTGATAAGATAGAACCAATTCCGGCAGCACTTTCAAACCAACTAAAGGTTTGCGCGTTTCCGCTAAAAATATCCTTGGCAAAAACAGGCATAAGCGTATTGAAAGAAATTACAAATAAACTACTGCACATTAACATTAAGAGCATTTTGGCCATTTCGCTTTCTTTTTTAACGTAATCCCAACCTTCTATAAAGTCTTCGAGCATTTTAAGTTTGTCGGTGGCTTTAATGTGAGGCGTAATTTTCATCATTAATAAAGAAATTAATACTGGAATATAACTCAGGAAGTTTCCAATAAAACAGATGTCTTCGCCATAATTGTGCAAAATAATTCCAGCCAAAGCAGGACCAGCAATTCGGGCAAAATTGTTTAGAGTAGAGTTTAAAGCAACGGCATTTGGTAAATCTTCTTTATTGTCGACAATCTCAACCATCATAGTTTGTCTGCAAGTCATGTCGAACGCATTTATGATTCCTTGTAATAAACTCAGCCCTAAGATATAGTTGATGTTGTATATTTTTAAATAAATAAGTAAAGCCAATGCGCCCGCTTGCAGCATTGCCAAAGATTGTAATACAATCATACTACGATGTCTGTCATAACGCCCAATAATACTTCCGGCAAGCGGAGCTAGAAATAAAGACGGAATCATGCTTAAAAACGTCGTTAATCCTAAAAGGAAAACGGAACCTGTAACACTATAAACCATCCAGCTTACGGCAGTTTTTTGTAGCCATGTACCAATTACGGAGACCGATTGTCCGTAAAAGAATAATTTGAAGTTCTTTGATTTTAACGCTTTAAACATGATTGTGAAACTTTTTTACAAAGTTCGGAATTATGTTTTCATTAGAAAAATTAATAATTTTACTGATAATAATTACTTTTTCTAATCGATATGGAAATTTTTCAACTTGAATATTTTATTAAAACCGCCAAAACACTTCACTTTACAAAAGCTGCCGAATTGTGTTTTGTAACGCAATCTGGATTATCGCAACAAATAAAAAAACTAGAAGAAGAACTCGGAATGCCTTTGTTTGTTAGGATTGGAAAAAAAGTACAGCTTACAGAAGCAGGTTCGGTATTTCTGATTCATGCTAAACAAGTTATAGAAAATGTTGAGAGCGGAAAGCAGGCGATTGATGATTTGAACCAAATGATTGGCGGAGAACTCCGAATAGGAGTTACTTATATTTTTGGGCTTTTGGTTTTACCAATTGTCGATTTGTTTGCTAAAACATATCCGCATTTAAAAATTGTTGTCGAATACGGTACAACTGAGCCTTTAGAACAAAAACTTTTGAATAATGAATTAGATTTGGTTTTGGTTATTTCTTCTAACGAAATAAAACTTCCTTTTCAAAAATTCCCATTGTTTACATCAAAGTTGGTGTTGGCAGTTTCAAAAACGCACTCATTAGCCGTTTTAGACAAAATTCCCTTTAAGGATATAGAAGATCTTCCGCTTATTTTACCCGTAAAAGGATTTAATTCTAGAGAATTTCTTGATGAATTGTTTTTGAAAAATAATATGAAACCTAAAGTTTCTATTGAGTTAAATGCAGTTCAGGCATTATTACGATTGGTTGGCGATGGCTATTGGGCAACAATTGTAACCGAGAAAGCCCTAAAAGGCTGGGACAATATAAAAGCAATTAAGATTACGGGAGTCGTGACTAAACGAGATTCGTTTATGTTAACGATAGAAGGGGCGTACCAAAAAAAGGCAGTAAAATTATTTATAGAAGAATTTAAAAAAAGTATGTAAGGATTACTCGATTTTATTTTATTAACTCGTTTTTTTTCGTGTTATTTGCAAACCTAATTTAGAGAGGTGTCCGAGTGGTTGAAGGAGCTAGCCTGGAAAGCTAGTATATGGGTAACTGTATCGTGGGTTCGAATCCCATCCTCTCTGCGATAAACGCTGATAATCAGTGCTTTGAGGTATTTGCGCCCAATTTTACACCCAGAAATGTAGAATTGGGTTTTTTTATGGGTAAATGTGGGAGTTAATTTCCTAATTAGTGCGATTGTACCTTTCATACTTTTCCTAAAACTTAAATTTTCTACGTTTTTCAGAATGGTAGATTGATAAGTGAACGATTTAGATAGGTTCTAAAAATGCTTACCATTACAAGTTTGTAAGAAAAACTTAGTACATTTGAAAGTGTGTAAAACGAAACAAACCTTCATCTATCGTACCTAATTTGGGTGTATATGCGAAGGTTTGTTTCGTATATATACAAGTTAGCTGCAATCCTAAAAAAAACAGAGAAAAATAAGATATTTAAAATGAAGGAATATTTAAAAAAAACATATAAAAAACTAAAAGAAGATGTATTAGCAAAAGCGATTTACGATATTTTAAAATCAATATTAATTGCTTTAATAACTTATTTTATTTTAGACGAAATCCCAAAAGGAACAACTTTCGGAGGTTTTTTAAACAAAGAACTAACATTTAATATTCTACAAATTTTAATAACAATAACTTTTATTATTATTTCAACAATTTTTATTCAGTTTCTATTAAATAGAAAGAGATTTTCAACAATCAAGAAAGACTTACATACTGATGAATTAACAGGAATCCCAAACCATAGAGCTTTAGGTCAAGATTTAAAAAATACAATAGAATGGGCAAAAGCTAAAAAAATGCCTTTTTCTATTATACTTATGGACATAGACAATTTCAAAAATTTAAACACTGAATTTGGACAATTAGTTGCTGACAATATCCTTGTCAAATTTGGAACATTATTAAAAGCAGACAATAGACTTACTGACACGATATACAGACAACACTTAAAAGGTGATGAATTCATTTTTATAACAAAAGAAACAATTTTAGAAAATGCAGTAAAAGCTGCAAACAGAAAGAGAGAAAATATTGCAAAAACAGGAATTAAAATTCAAAATATATCGCAAGCATTTAATATAACCGTTTGTTGTGGCGTTGTGGAATTTAACTCCGAATTAGACACGGAAGCAATAATTTTAGAAAGAGCATTTGATGCTATGAAAAATGCAAAAAATGAGCCTAATAAAAATGCAACCGCATCTTTGATATAAGATTTAATGAATAATTTAAAACAAAAAAGGGCAGCAGCTAACAGCCGTTACACGAGATTTGGGCATTAGGCTGAATTTAAAAATGGTCTTGTATTTGGAAGATTTAGCAAATCCGAAAAATAGGGCTTAATTTAGTCCAAAACTCACTTTAGTACCAGAACGTTACCTGAAATTTTTGAAAACGAAACTAATATTAAGCATATATAAAATAGTATTCATGGAAAACCTCGCAAAAGGATTTGTTAAATCTACTGTAAACCAAGTTGGAAGAGACGGTGCAGAATTAATCAATAAAACAGAATATATTGGAGTTAAATGGTTTTGGGCGTTTTTATTATCAGGGTTAGTTCCAGTAATCGGTGCTTGTATAGTCATAATTAGGGGGGTTATTAATTTAAATAAAAAACATAAAATTATGTATCAAGCAGGAACGCAAGCAGTTTATAAAAAGGATAGGAGATTTACAACTGGAAAAAAGTTTTTAGGTAATAAAGATGTAAAAACTCCAGTAAAAGTAGAAATAACTCCAGACCGTGAAAAAAATAACAGAATCAAAGCCATTGGATATTTAAGTATTGGTTTTGTTGGACTATTTTTTTACATCTATTTGTATTGGATAAAATAAAACATTAGGTAACAAGGGGTTTTCAAAATGGCGGGTTTAGTGCAAGTTTCAAGTTCTGTTCTTTGGTTGAACTTTTATGCAAAGTTGAAGTTCAACAAAAGAATGAAATCATTTCTCAACACTAATTATAAAACAAAAAAGAGATTTCAAATTTGAAATCTCTTTTTTGTTTTATATAAAGGCTTTACTTCCCTTTTATTAGTTTTTCCAAATATTCATTTTTATCCTTTTCAGCCTGAACTAAACGTTCGTAAAGTTCGACAACTTTGTCTAAAGGATTAAAATTGCAATAATTACCAGTATTAAAAACTCCGTTATCATAAATGTTATTAAAATAATTAATCACATTTTCTTCTGAGAAGTTTTTAATTGCTTCAACTGTTACTCCAAG
The DNA here is from genome assembly GCF_002156885.1 of Flavobacterium sp. AJR. NCBI lineage: Bacteria > Pseudomonadati > Bacteroidota > Flavobacteriia > Flavobacteriales > Flavobacteriaceae > Flavobacterium > Flavobacterium sp. AJR. The sequence goes on from NZ_NCWQ01000003.1 coordinate 103,130, forward strand.
AGCTTTTGCTACTTCTTTAAGTTTCTCTTCGTCTATGTTTTCGCTGTTTTCTATAGCAGAAATTGCTTGCTGATTTGTTCCCATAGCCTGTGCAAGTGCTTCTTGTTTCATGTCTTTAAGTTCACGAATACGGCTTATTTTACGCCCTATATGAAATGGTTTTGTTGTTGCGCTCATAAATCAAAGATATTTAAAATTTTTAGAGAAAATATATTTTAGTAAAAAACAGGTTTGTTTTTGTAAGATACGGTTTTCAATATTTATACAAAAATACAGTTTTTCAGATGATTTATTGAAACACAATCCACCAATTCTTAAAAAGTAGTATTTATTTTTTATAAGAAAATATTTATTATTTTTACGTTTTACCAAAACATAAAAATTATGGAAATCAAAAATCAAGTATTAGATGCTATAAAAAAAGTTGGACAACCTGTGAATGCAGGTAAAGTAGTTGAATTAACTAAACTAGACCGTAAAGAAGTAGATAAGGCAATGAAAATGTTGAAGGACGAAGGTTTAATAGTTTCTCCTAAACGTTGCTTTTGGGAAGCAAAATAAATCGGAGATGGTCAATTTTAGATTCAAACCAAAAACCCTTGTGAAGTTTTATTCACAAGGGTTTTTATTTTATTATAACATAGAAGTCTATCCTAAATCAATTCTTTCAAAGTTAGGAGTAAATGCTAATAAATCTGTAAACAGAAGTTTGTTATCTCTCGTTTCATAGCTCCAATTTATAAATTGCAGATAATGCGAACGATCATTATTACCTAAACTACTTCTGTTATCCAAAAGGTGTTTGCAGTTTTTATTGTCTAACCATTCGAATATTTCTGTAAACGTTTTACCTCCTTTTCTTATAAACAAAGCCAATTCTGGAAGAATAGATTTTGTTTCTTCAGAAATAAGAATGTTTAATCCATATCTCGATTCAAATTTTGAAATGTTATACTTGTCCAAATCTGTTATGAATTTTGGATTTAGCTTTAATTGTTCTTCAATATTGGCTTTTTCTTCGGCAGATATTGGTTTCAAGAATGTGCTTGAGCAAAAGTCTGTTCCTACTTGCTTTTTAAATTTTGAATTAAAAAGACGTTTGAGTATTACCAAAGGTTCATCTAAAGTTCCAATTTTATCATTTGTTATAGCACCAACAAACGAATGATATTCTTCGAACTCAATAGGAACAAATTTCTCAATTCGATGAATTCCTTTTGCATAGGATTTAACCCATTGCCCAACCTCAAAATCTTTATGTGTATTCATAATCTGAATTGATATAATTTAAAACTATAATTTAATCTCAAACAAGCTAAAAGAACCTTCTTTGTAATGTTCGGGTAATTCGCTAGTCCACTCGATAACGCTAACGCCTTTAAAGTCAAAACCGCAACTCATGTAGTATTTGTTTATTCTTTCGTTTCCGCTATGTGTGTCTAGTCTTATGTATTCTTTACCATTTTCTTTGGCATATACTTTTACCCATTCTATGATTTTTGTAACATAAGAACGACCTCTAAATTTTGGGTTTGTAGCAATACGATGAAGATATACAGCAGGATCTTGAGCAGCTTCTTTCCAGATAATCAGGTCATTAAAAGTAAGCACAAATGTACAGGCAACTTCCCCTTCATCTTTGATTATAAAATGGCGGTCTTCGGCGATTTCTTTCTCTATTAATGCTTTTTCAAAACCTCTCCAGCTTTTATTATTAACTGTTTTTTGATAAGATGTAGCCTCATTATAGATATCGAAAACGGCATCGATATCTTCATTTGTAGTTTTAAAAAATTCCATTGTAGTGTTTTATTCTGTAGATTAATCAATTTCCCAAAGATAAATCTTTCAATAGTTTTAAACCTGTAAAATTATTAGTTTTTACTTTTTTGTCGGTGTTTAACCAAACCACATTCTGTTCCGATTTATGTTCTTGTCCAATAATATCTCGGTATAAATCTGGTCTTCTAGCTTTTATGTAACGATTTCCACCAGCCTGAATACATTTTTCGGGAGTAATTATTGCGGTTGCAAAAGAGTCATCAAAAGAACGGCATTCGGCAATTACATCACCAAACGGGTCAATAATCATAGAACAACCATTTTTTAACTGGTCATCGTCCATACCAATTGGGTTTGAGAAAACAGCATAAATGGCATTATCATAGGCTCTTGCCGGCAACCATTTCATTAACCAATCGCGTCCTTTCATTCCGTCAAATTCCAATCGTAGTGAAGTTGGGTCGGCTTCACGGTTCTCCCAAAGTTGAGGTGCTACAAAACCAGCGCCAGGTCGGGTAGAAGGAGTACACATGGTTACGTGTGGCATAAAAATAATATCGGCACCCAAAAGAGTTGTTGCACGTACGTTTTCGATTATGTTATTGTCGTAGCAAATTAAGATCCCGCATTTCCATCCCTTAATTTCGAATATGCAATAGTTATCTCCGGGCGTTAGATAAGGATTTATAAACGGATGTAGTTTTCGGTATTTGGCAACCAAACCATTTTTATCTACACAAACATAAGCTTTGAATAAATTATCGTTCTCGTCTTTTTCAAAAAGTCCAGCTAATATTACAATATCATTCTTTTTGGCTATTTCTGTAAGTTTTAAGACGCTTTCTCCGTTCGGGATAACTTCTGCCAGATTCAGCATTTGTTCTTTCGATAAATGCCTTGCAAATGTATATCCGGTTATAGAACATTCGTGAAAAGCAATTACATCACAACCCTCGCTGTAAGCTTTTTGCGAAAGTTTCTCAATTACAGATAAATTATAGTTTTTATCGCCGCTTTTATTCTCAAACTGAGCTGAGGCTATTTTTAGATTTTTCATATTTCACGCTATTAATTTTAGACAAAAATAGCGTTGCCGAGAATTTGCAAATTGTATAAAACCGACATTTTGAAACTATATGTAGATATATAATTTAAACACGAATTTCACGAATTAACACAGATTTTTACGGTTAGATTAGTTTGTGAAATTAATTTCACAAACGTAATTCGTGTTAATTCGTGAAATTCGTGTTTAATTTTAGAAAGTACTATTTAAAGTTATTTTAGCAGGAACAGTTTCTATAAAGTTATTGGTTAGTTTCCCTGCATTATACAAATATTCTCTGGGAGTCATTCCGGTATGTTTTTTAAATTCTCGTATGAGATGAGATTGGTCCGAAAATCCGGCGTCATAAGAAATCGTGGTGAGATTTGTATCTTCCGATTTATTCTTGAGGAGTTTTAAAAAGCCATGAATCTTTACAATATTCCCAAACTTCTTTGGATTTAATCCCACGCATTCTGTAAATTTTCTTTCGATATGTCTTTCGGTATAACCTGTATAATCAACTAATTGTTTGAGTGAAAACTGCCCTTTGCTTTTAAAAATGAAATCTAATGATGCTGCAGCAATCAATTGGTTAGACATTGGTTTTTTCGCTTCAAGCGTTTTAAAAAAATGATTTAAGAGGCTTAACTTCTCCTGAATAGTCGATTGTTCGGATAATTTTTCCTGAAGTTCAATTCCTTCTAAACCAAAAATGTCATCGATAGTGATTATAGTATCACGTAATTCGCTACTTGTAATTCCTAATAATTGGTTGATTCCGTTTGGTTGGAAAACGACAATTACAATAGACATTTCGCTACCCGAATAAATGTCTTTAAAACCATTTAGTTGCCCATATATAAATGAGCTTGGTAAGTAGTTTTGCGCTTCATAATTACTGAAGCCTGAAATAAGTTTACTTTTTAAAGAGAACACAACACCAGTATTACCATCAGAAAACAAACGTAGTTTCTGAGTATCATTACCTTTATTTTCTAAGAAAAGATAGTGTTTGATATAAGGTGATAATTCCTTTGGAGGTAAAACTTGCATAAAAACCTATTTGTTTATTAAATTCAAAAAAGTTTAGATGCAAATTTAAAAAATCTTATTTCCTTAAACTCTTTTTTACTTTATAATTTAAACATAAAGCTTTAGCTGGTTTTGAAATAGCTTGTAGAATATAGGGTGTTTTAGGTAATTGTGCGGTGAGTCTAAATCATATCCTTCTTGTTAAAATTATCCAAAAATTATTATACATTTGGGGCGTATATAAATATTTTAATGGATTTACCCCCTTATTCACCAGGTTTGCATAAACTGGTAACCCTACATGTAGATAAAGTTCAAAAATTAAAGGATAGCAATGGTTTTGTTGCTATTACCAATTCAATTTTAGAGGCTTATCAATTAGAAAAAGTAGGTGTTATTGTCCATGATTTTGATAATGATAGCTTTACTATTTCATTTTGTTTAAAAGAATCTCATATCTGTATACATACTTGGCCAGAATATAATCAGTTAACTTTAGATGTTTATTTGTGTAATTATCAGCAAGATAATTCTAAAAAAGTAAGAGACGTTATGGCCGATTATATCAATTATTTTGAAGGAACAATTATAAAAGATTTTGAAATTAATCGTTAGTATATGAAAGTTCCATGTTTCAGTTGTAATACCGTTACCGATTTAGATGTTGGTTTTGACGTCGTAAATTTTGTTTGCCCTAATTGTCATAGTTTATATTCATCTGATGGCGATGGACAACTTCGTTTAAAATCAAAGTTTAAACCTGAAGTAAATGATTTTGCTTTTAAAATTGGAGATAAAGGAATTCTTAAAGGAATAGAATATACCGTTATTGCCGCAATAGTTAAGAAAGTATCTCAAAGCTATAATTGGACAGAATACATTTTGGAAAGTCCAAAAGGAGATTTGGTTTATCTTTCTGAATCTGATGGAAACTGGATCTTTTTAACCGAAATAGAAGATCAATTTAATGCAAAACAACATCCTGAAATAGTAACTCATAACGGGATTGTATTTGATATTTATGAATATTGCGATGTGGATATAGAAAATGCTCAGGGATATTTTGATTTCTCGTTGCCTGTCTATAAAATTCATATGGTAGAATATATTAACCCTCCGTTAATGATTTCTGTTGAAAAAATTAATGGTATTGAAACTGCCTTTCTTGGAGAGTATATAAGTAAAAGTGAAATCAGAAAAGGATTTCCTACGGTTAATTTACCATACCAGACGGGTGTAAATATTACGAGACCATATTATTTTGATTTACGGAATACAGCAATAATTTTTTGTTTCGTTGCCTTAATAATTGTATGTGTTAACTGGCTTATATATAAAGATCAATCAGAACAAAGTGTGTTTTATAAGGAAGCCACTTTTAATGAATTTAATAACAAAGAAATCTTTGGTTCTTCGTTTGTTTTAAAAGGCGGATCTGCTCCTATGACAATTCGTGTATCTTCTGATGTAGATAATTCTTGGGCAAACGTAGATATTGCCTTGGTCGATGAAAATACAAATGAGGAATTACATGCTAATAAAGATGTAGAGTATTATCATGGCTATACAGATGGCGAAAATTGGACCGAAGGAGACCAATCGGTAGAGTTTAATATATGCGGAGTTAAAGCAGGAAAATACCATTTTGTAATTACTCCACAAAAAGCTCCTGAGGATATAAGCAATAATGTAATAAAAGTAAACGCAATTTGGAACAAACCATCCTTTTACAACGTATGGATAGTTATTGGGTTTATGATAGTTGTTTTTATTGTTATTAGATATTGTAAAATAAATTTTGAAAAGAAAAGATGGGAGTATAGCGATTATTCACCTTATCAAGACGAGTAATATGAAAGAATTTTTAGATTTTATAAAGAATAATTTAGCCGCATTAGCAATAGGACTATTTTGCTTTGCAACTTATTTGTATTTCGCTTATTCAGGAAATAGAATCTGCGATTGCGAAACAACAGAAAAATATAGTACATCAGGAAATCGTAGTTCCGTTAACCGTTTTTATCATAAATAAACTTATAAAGTATGGATTTAATACATTTACAACCTATCGTTAACTCAATCATTTTTTCTCTTGTAGGAATCGTAATCTTATTGGTTGCCTATTTTATAATCGAAAAAATTACTCCTGAGAATACATGGAAAGAAGTAACTCAGAAGAATAATATTGCTGTTGCAATTGTGTTTGCAGCATTTATCATTGGTATCTCAATGATTATAAGTGCCGCAATTCATGGGTAAAAAGTTTCTTAAATTTGAATTTTTATTGCTGTTTGCAGTATTTATTATTGCTACCTGTGGGCTTGTTTATGAGCTTGTTGCGGGTACTCTGGCTAGTTATTTATTAGGAGATTCAGTAAAACAATTTTCATTTATTATTGGAGTGTACCTGTTTTCAATGGGTATAGGCTCTTTCTTTTCAAAGTTTTTTCATAAAAACTTACTCAATACTTTTGTTGAAATCGAGATATTAGTTGGACTAATTGGAGGATTGAGTTCTGTTGTTTTGTTTTTATTGTTCGAAAGTGTCGAGTATTTTCAATTCGTTTTATATCTCCTTGTTTTTGTAACAGGTTTTTTAGTCGGATTAGAAATACCGTTACTAATGAATATTTTGAAAGATAAAGTAGAGTTTAAGGACTTGGTTTCTAATGTGTTTACTTTTGATTATATCGGAGCTTTATTGGCATCGATACTCTTTCCGTTAGTTTTAGTTCCGAAGTTAGGAATTATGGGGACATCATTATTCTTCGGAATGATTAATGTAAGTATTGCAATTGTCTTGTGTTTTCTTCTAAAAAAAGAATTAAAGAACGGTTATTTCTTAAAAGCAAAAGCAGTTACTTCATTTCTAATTTTATTAGGTGTTTTTGTTTTTTCGGATTCCATTTTGTCTTATTCAGAAGGAAAGCTTTATGGCGAGAATATCATTTACACTAATTCAACCCAATATCAGCGTATCGTTCTCACGCATAATAAGAGCGATTACCGGTTGTATTTAAATAACAACCTACAATTTAGTTCTACCGATGAATATCGCTATCACGAAGCTTTAGTTCACCCTGTAATGTCTATTGCCAAAAGTGTAAAGCATGTTTTAGTTTTAGGTGGCGGTGATGGTTTGGCAGTACGCGAAATTTTAAAATACAAAGAAGTAGAAAAAGTTACTTTAGTTGATTTGGATGAGGGAATGACAAAGTTGTTTAAAGTCAATAAAATATTAACAGGTTTTAATCAAGGCTCGCTTAATAATCCAAAAGTAACAATCATTAATACAGATGCATACATTTGGGCAAAAAGTTGTCAGGAAAAATTTGATGTAGTGATTATCGACTTTCCAGACCCGTCTAATTATAGTTTAGGAAAGTTATACTCTCTTAATTTTTATCAAACGATAAAAAGTATTTCGCAACCCGATGCAGCTATTGTCATCCAGACTACATCCCCTTATTTTGCTCCAAAATCATTTTGGTGTATCAACAAAACCGTGATGCAGGTTTTTCCTCAGGTCGATGCGTATCATGCTTATGTGCCTTCGTTTGGAGAATGGGGTTATACAATCGCAATTAATGGATTTGGCACTACTTTTAATCAGGTAAATAGAAAAGCTCCGGGGTTAAAATTCTATAATTATCAATTTGATAGATTTAATTATTTTACCAAAGATATGATCTCAAATGAAATTGAAATCAATCGTTTAGACAACCAAATTTTAGTACGTTATTTTGATGAAGAATGGGGAAAACTACAGTAAATCAAGGCGGAATTTTGTAAAAGGAATTGGTGCTTCTTTGTTGTTAATCCCTTTTTTACAATTTTGTTCAGATAAAATAATCCACTTATTAATTCGGCTGTCGGGAACTAATCATCTTTTAGGACATCGACTTTGGATTAAAGACTTTCCGGAACCAACTAGTCAAATTCATATTCCATATCTTATTGTGGGAGGAGGAATTTCTGGTTTAAGTGCCGCTAGACAATTTGAGAAAAAAGGAATTTCAGATTTTCTTCTGGTTGAATTAGAAGGACATTTGGGAGGGAATTCTTCTAATGGGGAAAATCAATATTCTAAATTTCCATTAGGAGCGCATTATTTGCCATTGCCTAATTTTAAGGATAAAGAATTATTACAATTTCTAGAAGAAGAGAAAATCATAGTAGGATACGATCAGAAAGGACTTCCTGTTTTTGATGAGTTACAGTTGTCTTTTGCGCCAGACGAGCGTTTGTTTTATAAAAATAATTGGCAAGATGGAGTTGTTCCTAAAGAAGGGAATTCTAAAGATCAGGATTTGGAATTTGAAAGGTTCTTTAAATTAATGGATGCTTTTCGGGTAGGAAAAGGAAAAGACGAAAAGTACTTATTTGATATTCCACTTTATCTATCTTCAGAAGATATTGAAACCAGAAGTTTGGACAAGATGACCATGAAAGAATGGTTTGAAACTAATAATTTTAAAACAGAACCTCTCTTTAATTATATTGATTATTGTTGTAAAGATGATTTTGGTCTAGGTATAGATTACGTTTCGGCTTGGGCTGGAATCCATTACTTTGCTGGAAGAAAACAAGATGCTAGTTCAAATACAAAAGAAAGTGTTTTAACCTGGCCAGAAGGAAACGCAAGATTAGCAACTCATCTAAAGAAATACACCGATAAAAAAACATTGAAAAAACATTTGGTTTATGAAGTAAAAACCGAAAACAATAAGGTTATTGCCAAAGTATTTGATGATGTTAAGAAGGTTTCGGTAGAGATTGTTGCAGACAAAGTAATTATGGCAACACCACAGTTTGTAAACCAGTATCTTATTAAAGATCGAAAAGAGTATACTAAAGATTTTCATTACACACCGTGGCTTTTAGCGACTTTAACTTTGACTAATTTATCCGATAATTTTAGTTTTCCTCTCTCTTGGGACAATGTTATTTATGGTGCAAATGGATTAGGGTATATTTATGATCAGCATCAATCCTTAAACCAGATTCAGACCAAAAAAGTAATTACATATTATTATAGTTTTTCTTCTTCCGATTTAAGAAAATCGCGAAAAGAACTCTATAAAAAAAATAAAGAACATTGGAAACAATTTGTTTTTGATGATTTAAAAATTGCACATCCTGATATCGAAGATTGTACCGAAGAAATGGAAGTTTTTTTATTGGGGCATGGGATGATTAGTCCTGTACCTGAGTTTATTTTTGGAAAGGCTAAAAAAGAAGCTTCAAGAAGTATTCAGAATTCAATCTATTTTGCTCATACAGATTTATCTGGAATATCAATTTTTGAAGAAGCTTTCCATCACGGAATTAATGTCGTAAACCAAATTTTAGATGAAGCAGCCCTGGATTCATAAAGCCAAAACCGATTTGATTTTCATCATTGGTCCATCTTTTTTTGTGTTAGCTATTATATTTTTATTTCAGGATTATATTACTGAAGTAGAAAATAAATACTCGTTTTATACGTGGCTTTTTTTAATCGTTTTTATCGATGTGGCTCATGTTTATGCAACGTTATTCAAGACTTATTTTGTCGCCGATGAATTCAGGAAGAACAAGGAAAGATTATTGCTTTTACCCGCAATTTGTTTTGCTATTGGTATAATTCTTTTCTCTTTTGGAAGTCTAGTATTTTGGTCCTTTTTAGCTTATGTGGCAGTTTTTCATTTTATAAGGCAACAATATGGTTTTATGCGATTGTATGCCAGGACTGAAGAGAAAACAAGACTTTCGGTTTGTATTGATAATTGTGCAATTTATGCTTCAACAGGTTATCCGATGTTGTATTGGTTCTTTTCTTCAGAAAGAAAATTTAATTGGTTTGTCGAAAATGAGTTTTTTCGTTTCCATAACACATTCTTATTAGAAGTATTATTCTGGATTTATGTCATTATTATAACGATTTACGTAATCTATACGGTTTATAAAAGTATAACGAATAGATTTTTTAATGTTCCTAAAAACGCAATTATTCTAGGAACGGCACTTTCATGGTATTTTGGGATTGTTTATTTTAATGATGATCTTATTTTTACTTTATTAAATGTAGTTTCTCACGGAATTCCTTATATGGCACTGGTTTACTTTAGAGAAATCGAAAACAAGACAGGTTCAAACTCGGGAGTTTTCAATTATTTAAAAAGCTATAATGCAATCCTTGTTTATATCTTGATTCTATTAGTAATAGCATTTACAGAAGAATTTTTATGGGAGATTTTGGTATGGAATGACAACTTCTCACTCAAGACTTATGATTTTTCTAGTTGGCAATTTGTAATTGTTCCGTTGTTAACTGTGCCTCAGTTTACACATTACTTACTCGATGGATTTATATGGAAGTCTAAGAAATCTTAATCGTGTTATACCACATGTTCTATAACTTCCTGTGTTTCGGTATCAAAAACGAGTATTCCTTCTTGTGTAGCATTAAGTTGAGCGAGTAATTCCCCTTTAGTGTTCCAAATAGCTGAATTCCCAACGCATTCAAAATCATCACAAGGGCCGACTGAGTTAGACATTAAAACGGTCATATTGTATTTTTTTGCAACTTCGGGATAATGTACAGCAGCTTTGTTTACACCATTTTGAGATTTAGCAACGCTTGCAATATAGATGTCTGCACCAAGTCTATTAACTTCTTCGGAATGGCTGGATTGTAATGACTCATAACAAATAGCAGGAGCAATTCGGATTCCGTCGATGGTTAAAATAAGTTGATTATTGCCACAGACAAAATAAGGAAGTTCATCTGAATGTAATTGTTGTTTCGAATATATTTGTCTGGATTTATTAGGCTGAAAAACAATCATACTGATCAAAATTCCCTCGTTTGATTTTGTTGGAACGCCAATACCAATAGTTATATTATTTGCATTACTTATTTCCTGAAAGCCATTAAATTGTTTATCATCCAGACTAGTTACTAAGTTTTGTACCAATTCGGGTTCATAGCTTGTTATAGACAGTTCGGGAAAGAATATTGCATTAGCTTTATGAGAAATAGCAAAATCTATTAGTGTTTTGTGGTTTTTAATATTTACCGAAATATCACCTTTAACTGGTTTTGTTTGTGCTACGCAAATTTTCATACAGTTTCTGTTTTTTAAATCACTATAACTTCTCCAAATTAAACTCGGTCGCTAAAATATCTTTTAGTTTTTCTGGTTCGAAAGTATAACTTTTAGTTTCTCCGTTCACTATAGATTTGAAAGTGTTTCTAAATAGTATTTTCTTGCCCAAAGGATTTTGTAAAACAACAACAAGATTTTGTGTAAAAAAAGAATCCGGATGTGTTGAGTTATAATGATTGGCGGGTTTAAAATCAATCCAGTCTTGATGTGATAAGTCAAAGGAATATAGGTTTTTCCATTCATCACGCAATAAAGTTTGCAATAGGTAATCGCCGTTTTCTGCTTTTGCTAAAGCAAATGTTTCTGTACCTTGTTGTGCAGCTGTAGTATCATTTAGTTTTAGAGGTTCTCTTATTCCGTTACCACCAAAGCCTAAATCGACCAGATATTCTTCTCCTTCAAGCGTAACAATAATTGCCATATGCGTTTTAGGATTCTCGCCAGGATTTACCAATGGACGAGCAGCAATAAAACGATACGAAATATCCATTTTTTGGAGCACCAGAGCAAACAAACCATTAAGTTCATAACAATACCCACCACGTTTACGATTAATGAGTTTATCGACAATATCGTTTCCTGCCAGAGAAATAGTTTTTCCCGCCTGAACATCTAAGTCCTCAAAAGGAATACTGAATAACTGACTTTGCATTAATTTACTTATGCTTTTGATATTTGATTTAACATCGCCAACAAAATGAATTCTATCCAAATAATCTTGTAAAACAAAATTATCTGAATCTATCGGGTTTGATTTTGCGTGTTTTGTCATCTCGTTATAAGTTTTAATTAATCGTATTTTTTAATTAATTCGTCCAGAGAAAATTCTTTTAGGAGCTTATCTAGATATTTACCTCTACTACTTGATTCTCGTTGATATGGAGCAAACGAACTTGCAGCGTTATTAAATTCGGCATTTAGTTCTTCTAGTTTTATCTTTTCTTCAGGAGTTAATAATGGAGATTTATTTTCGATAAAATCGAGAATTCTTTTTACAGCAATCTCTTTTTCGATTATGGCATTTTCGTTATTGTCTATAGTACAAATTCCATAAACACCTTTGCAGTAATAATCCCATTCTTCTTCTAGAGCTTCTTCGGCTTTATTGCTGTCTATTTTTTTATTTTCATCAAAAACATTCCCATAAGCAAACGTTTTATGATTGTGGTTTTTTAAATGCGATAATAGGTTTTCCTTGAACTTTGTTTTGAATTCCTCAGCATTTGCTTTTTCAGCATTCTGTTCTAAAAGTTTCAAAATATTCTTAGGAAAGTATTTTCTAATGATAGTAGTTTTATAGCTATCATTTAAAGAAGAACTTATCGTTATTTCTGAATTTATCGTGTACGAAGGTTCAGGTATAAGTTTAGCATCAATAAGCTGATGTAATTTATCTACGGAAAGACGCATTGTTCTTGATATTTCTTCGAGTTCAATATAATTTTCTGAAATGTATTTTAAATTTAAATCTTTCATTTCATTTGGTTTTATAGTTTTATAGCGTTTAAAATTATTCCATGAATTCTGCGGGATATTTTACTTTTCCGTTTACGCCATCTAATCCGTTTTCGGTTAACGAAATTACCATACAGTTTTCTGCTGGAACATCAAATGGCATTTCGATATTGTATTTGTTTGTTAGTTCATATCCAAATCTTGGATAATAGTTTTCATGTCCCAAAAGAATTATCGATTTGTAGCCTAGCTTTTTTGCTATTGCATGACTTTCCATAATCAATTTTGCACCAATTCCTTTTCCTTGAAATTCTGGTTTTACCGAAACTGGAGCCAAAGCAAGAGAATCAAATGTTTGATCTTTATTCTCGATTTGTAATTTGGTTAGCAAAATATGACCGACTATTTCATTATCAACTTCGGCAACAAGTGATAATTCAGGAATAAACGCATCCGAGTTTCTTATTTTTTCAACCAGAAATTGTTCTTTATGGTCGCTGTATTCTACATCTTTAAATGCTTCCTCTATGATTTCAAAAACCTTTGGGTAGTCATTTTTATTTTCTTGTCGTATTATAATTTCCATAATTGTTTTATTATTCTATCCAGCATGTTCCTGTAGAATATGTTTTAGCTTTTCCGCTTATTAAAACTCTATCTCCATTATCGACACAATACAATGTGCCTTCTCTTTCTGATAATTGTTTGGCATGCATTTCTTTTTTGCCAAGTTGTTCGCTCCAATATGGTATTAACGAGCAATGGGCTGAACCTGTAACGGGGTCTTCTAAAATTGAAGATTGTGAGGTGAAAAATCGCGAAACAAAATCGCAATGAGTTCCTTTTGCCGTTACTATAACACCACCTGGATCAAGATTTATTTTATCAAAAGTTTGTCTGTCGATTACGATGTCTTTGATTTCTTGTTCGGTTTCATAAACTAAGACATAATCTCTGGATTTTAAAATCGCTTTAGGCTGAATGTTTAACGAATCTCTTATAATCTCTGGAAGTTCAGCTGGAACAGGTTTTCTAGACGGAAAATTCAAAGTATGTACATCTTTATCAACAGTTACAATTAGTTCACCGCTTAAGGTATCAAATACGATGGTGTTTTCGGGATAATTAAGAATCGATTTTAAAGTGTGTGCAGTTGCCAAAGTTGCATGACCGCATAAATCCATTTCAATTTCGGGAGTAAACCAGCGCAAGTGAACTCTTTTATCATTAACAACATAAAAAGCAGTTTCGGGAACGGCATTTTCTTGTGCAATTTTTAAAAGGATTTCATCAGGCAACCAACTTTCTAATGGAACAACGCAAGCAGGATTTCCTCCGAAGATTTTATCTGTGAATGCGTCTATTTGATATAAGTTTAATTTCATTACAAACGGGGTTAAAAATTAAAGGCATTGAGTATTTACTCTCCAGTAAATATTATTTTGTTACCAAAAGGGTCAATAACTTCTACACAGTAGATTTTTTCGTTCCAGAAAGCTTTTTCAATTCCTGGTTTGTTGTATTTATAGTTTTTCTGAATCAGTTTCTGATGATAGTCTTTTAAACCAACGAAACCCTCTACGATTATTTTTGCTCCTGGCGAACAATCTCCGTGATGTTCACTCAAATGAATTTCTATATCTCTGAGTGAAACTCGAATATACAATGGCGAATTTTCCTCAAAAGTATGTTCGTCAAGAATTTCAAAACCAAGCCAATCAACATAAAATTCGACTGCTTTTTTATAATCAAAAATTCTAAAAATGGGTCTTATAATTGCCATGATTGATTTTGTTTTAGGTCTATAACAAATTACTTTCTGCCTTCATTAACAAGAAGCTTTAATGAATTGATATAATCAGTATCAAATTCGATCACTCTTATTTTATTTGGATTAAAACTTAGTTCACCACCAAATTTACCTCTTGTTTCAAGAAAATCGATAACCAGTTCTTCCTCATCCAGTTTTATTAACTTACCAAGATAAACGGCTTTCTCCGATTTTTTTGCAATCTGGAAAATTTCATATTTGTTTGTTATAAAGGTAAGAATAGAAGATAAATCTCTTAGCGGAATTATTTCGTCTGAGTTGGTTTTTAAGCCTTTCAGTCTAATCACACTTTCTGTAAATACATTATCGCTATCTCGAGTAATAGATTGTATGTTTTTGTTCTTTAAAATTACATAACCATCAATTATAAAGTCAACGGGATTGTTTTTTAATAAAATCCAATCGTCGGTATAATCGATAAGAAAACCAGTAAATATTTCTTTTCTGTCTTCAAATTCGATTGAGATTAATTGTCTTAGGTGATTGTCCATTTTATTGATTGTTACTTAATTGTTTTAAATGTTTTTGTTCTTGAATTTCCCCGTTTCCAAACGACCAGTTCTCACTTCCATTATTCTCCAGTAAAATTATGATAATATCACTTTTTAGAATTTCGGTTGTATTCGAAATTCTAGTTGCAATCTGGGCATATAATTTTATTTTTTGCTCTTTTGTTCTTCCTTGTCCAGCGGTTATTTGAACATAAATAATGTTTTCAGAATGGGTAATTCCAAGATAACTTTTTGGGAATTTAATTTGATTAGATTCCAGCTCTTCAATTACATGAAAATAATCATCTTGCGGAATATTGAATTCCTGAATTAAAGATTCATGTATCGAAATTGAAATGTTCTCTTTGGTTTCTTGCGATAATTTTTTGGGTAAACTTATTCTAACAAACGGCATAATTATCCTTTTACTTGTTCAATTAATTCCAGTCTTTTTACGATTGTGTTTTTCTTTAATATCGTTCCGGGTGATAATACGGCGTTTGCTCCAATTTTGGAATTATCTCCAACTAATGAACCAAACTTTTCGCTTCCCGTTTCGATAATTTCATCATTATGCAAAACCGAAATCTTCTTTATAACTCTTTCGTTATAATGATTGGCAGCGATAGAACCAGCTTCAAAATTGATATTGCTACCAATGATACTATTTCCTATATAATTAAAATGCGCAATAGCTGTCAACGAGCATATAATACTATTTTTAATCTCGCAACCGGGACCTATTTTTACTGAATTTCCAAGATAAACCCCTTCTCTAAAATAGGCATGTGCGCCAACATAACAATTCTCCTCAATAATTGCTGGCGATTTTATAGTAACACCATTTTCTATTGTTGCAGTTTTATGAATAGCAACGTTGTCTTTTATGGTGTAATTATCGTCAAGAGTTAGAATTATTTTTTCTATAATTTCCTTAAGATTATCGGTAATGTTCCAAGGTTGTAAGTTGGTTAGGTTAGAGAAAAGTAAAGAAAAATCGTTTATATAATCATCAATATGTATCATTTCAATCTAATTTATTTTATTTTGATTTCTCCACTTTTATAAAGGCCAATTGCTTTCTCAATTATTGTTTTTATGATATCAATAGGTAAATCTTCATTTGGGTCAAATAACATTGTTTTCATCCGTGAGCGTTTTTCGGATATTAACTCGGGATTATCAAAGTGTTTTCCCTCGACGATGCCTAGATAGGGTTTGTTATTTGTTTTATGAACCCACAAATAGCAAAACATCTTTCCTTTGTAACAGAAAAAAGGCATACTATATTTTAATGTATGGGTGATTTCAGAATCTTGCGAAAGAATAATTTGTCGTAATGCAAGTAAACAACCTTTATTGGGCTCTTCTTGTTTTAGGTAGAAATTATCAAGTTCTAAACTCATCTTTTCATTTATTAATAATGTAAATAGTCTATCTACCTCTTTGCGAAAGGAACGCGGATGATACGGATTTACAAAAGTAAA
>NZ_NCWQ01000004.1:0-94348 GCF_002156885.1 Flavobacterium sp. AJR
GAATTTTTCAAATCATCAAAATTTAAAATTTCTGCATTTTTAATAATATCATTAAGTTCAATTTTCTGATTCTCTGGCTTTCCACAACTAATAAAAAGAACAACTATAATGACATTAATTTTAATAAATATTTTTTTCATAATTTATTTTATTACACCTAGAATGTTCAAAAAATGGTAATTAAAGAATTACCAAAACAAAAAAGATTATCCTAAATTCTATCAAAAGATTTAAGAATCATCAATTTACTCTGTTCTAGTAAAACCCTCATCAATTCTTTCTTCATTTGTTATGATTCCTCAAAATAAAAATTTCCATATTATTTTCAATTTTATTTAAATTAAATTTACTCAACTTCGATTTGATTATCTTCAATCTTAACTCCATCTTTCGCTAAACTATCATAGAAAAGACTAGTTAATTCTGAAGTAAGATAATCATCATTCAAAAGCTTAATGAATAAATTTTTCGACACACGAGTATCCAAATTAATTTTTGTCATATCTGTATTAAACTTGATTTTTCCTCGTAATGCTGGATGAGTATTACTAAAAACTATTATCTGGCTATTGGGAATATTATTTATGATTACTGGAGAACTACGCCTCACCTTAGTAAGCCTTCTGGCAAAACCAATATCATCTATTAATTCTTCCAAAACTTCTATATTTGATAATACTTCCATATTCCTTATAGCATCTATACCTAATAAAGCCTCGCGTTGTATCACATTTACAATACCAAAATTTCTTTCTATCGTAGTTAGTTTTAAGATTATTATGGCTTGGTTTACTGACAACACTTGAAAACCTGGGCTAATTCTTAGTAGATTATCCCTGAATCTTTCAAATCTTTCGGCTGCTCTTTTTAAAATAAATCCACCTCTACCAATTATCTCAACAGGAGAAAGTTTTTTATATAAACTAACTTGATTTACTTCATTACCCAAAACAATTATTAAAGTATCAATATTTTCAATTGTTTCATCCTTAAAATTAAAAATTGGAATATTATCATTACCTATAACCTTGTCTAAAAAAGTCAATTCTTCTGGAACTTCTAAATCATATTCATAAAAACATTTACCTCTTTCATCTGCAGTAGACAACAATAATACTTCAAAATCATCTTTGTTTATAATCTGACTTTCAATACTATCAAGAAACATTTGTTTAATTGAAGGTAAATCATCGTCGTCAATATTAAGTTTTTTCGGCTCTATTTCGTCTTTAACTACGGCATACACAATAACTTGTATTTCACTATTTGCTTCAAATAGAAATGCTAAATTTTGATTTAGTTCTTGTTTATTCATGATCTAATTTTTTTTGCGTAATAAATTCTTTGATCTAATTTTATATATTTTACTTTATCTGATTTTTGCAATTTCTCTCTTGTAATTAGCACTATATTATTTCGCTTTTCTTCCCGAACAAAATCACCCGAAATTTTATAAATTCTAAACTGTAATATTGCTAATGTTGGATTAGCGTAAAACAAATCTGTACGAATATAGACAACACCAATAATAACCAATAATATAACTAAGACTATTTGATAACGTACACTTTCAAAATTAAAACACACCAAGGGTACTATATATGTTGTTAAAAAAGTTAAATGTTCATAATCTATATTTTCTATTTCAGTGATTATAAATGGGAGTTCCGATGTACCTCGAAATTTATACCAAAAATCACAAAAAGAAAACAGTCCAATTATGGCAGCAAACAAGCATATCAATGGAATAACATTCATTTCTATCAACTCAAAAGTTCCAACATACTTCCAGTTCTTATGAAAATAAATAGGTATCTGTATAGTTATGATGATTATCAAAACAAACATCAGCCATAAAGACAAAAAATACATTCCTACTTTTCTTTTCATTTTGTTGCTTTTATTTATTATTCCGTGTATTTAAAATTCTAAAGCACAAATGTTAACCTTATAAATTAGACTTTTTTACGGAAAACCGTTTTTCAAATTAAAATCAGCATTTATCAAAAAAGAATTAAGAAAATTAGCAAGTAAGCCTAACCTAGCTAACGTCTTTATGCTAAATATTTTTTTGGTGATTAATAATTTCAATCACTCTATGTCTCTTTATTACAACAAAAATTTTTTTTTATTTCAAAAAAAAGACCAAAACCACCCCCAAAATCAAAACAAAACCACGCCTAATAACATTTTCATGTTTTTTACTGAAATTAACTACAAAAAAACTAAATTTACTAATACACACTGATAAACAATTAAATACAACATAAAACACAATGTCAATTTGATTTTTTGTCCTGATAAATAAGCGTTTTATTATTTATAAATATCCCCACATCTAGATAATAATAATTCAACAGAACTTAATTACTATGAAAAAAATTACACTAATTCTCGTTCTAGCAATTTGTTTTGCTCCAACCTACTCTCAATCTAATCCAACTATTGACATCCTTTTTAGAAATAGTTATAAAGTATTTGAACTTCAGAGACTCCCAAACGGCATGTACAGAGATTCGAAACTATTTAGCGGAAATGATTATCATCCGATATCAGCTGCTAATACAGGCATGGGATTGGTCGCTATATCTATTGCCGATGCTATGGGCTGGATTACTAACGGACAGGACTTGGCTTTGGCAACGCTTAAAACCGCAACTGGACATACTCAGGGCTTTACTCCCGACAGAACATCTAATGGATATTACAGGCATTTTATGGATATCGATACGGGGCAACAAGCTTGGGGTTCAGAATACAGTACTATCGATACCGATATTTTAATGTCGGGAGCATTATTTGCGATGAAGTATTTTAAAAATGATGAAATCACAAAGTACACATTAGAAATGTGGAATTCAATTGATTTTGAAGCTGCCATTTCTGATGCTTCAGGAGGAGCTATTTATTTATCAATGAATGCAAACGGAAGTGGTATCTCAGGTTCTGCCTGGCCTTATAATGAGTACATGATTGCTGCTTGGTTAGCCAAAAATGCCTCTCAAACCCCTACTGGACCAGGGAATGTATTGTGGAATAATCATTACAGTTCTCCAACTCAATTACCAAAAGTAAACTATAATTCTATTCCTGTCTTATCCGATAATGCCACACGTTTTATGCCTTCATTTACACATCAGTTCAATTATTACCTCTGTAATTACTTTACGACATCTAGCGACTATATGCTGTTTTTTAAAAATGCACAACAAGCCGATTTAGAATGGTGGAATAATCAGGGAGGAAATACCTATCAATGGGGATGCGGTGCTGGCTCAGCAATTTCGTCCTCCTATCATGCAGATGCAATAAATGATAATCCTGATCAGATTGTATCACCTCATATTATTGCTGGATTTATTCCTGTAAACCCTAATAGTAAAAATGATTTAATTGCATTATGGGACAACAATAAAGGCAAGTATCTTTTACCAAATTCAACCGATCCTATTTTATGGAGACATAGTGTAAGCAATACAACCTGGATACCTAATGAAATCATTGGTGTTGATTTTTCTACCATGCTATTCGGGATTGCTACATTACCAGAATATTTGGGAGCTAGTTTTTTCTCAACCAATAATGCATTTTTCCCTTTACCAACACCATCTCTAAGCGTATCAAGCTTCAATTCTAATACCATAAAACTTTATCCAAATCCGTTTACAAATACTTTTAAAGTAGAGTTAGAAGAAACGCAAGAGAATGTTTCAATAAACATAAATGACTTAACAGGTAAATCAGTTTACAATAAAACTTTTTCGGAATTAAAAGATCTTGATATTCAGCTAAACATGAGTAGTGGTTTATACGTTATCGATGTAAAACAAAATGGAGAATCGAGAAAGTTTAAAGTAGTAAAAAAATAATATTGAATTATATATTTCGTAAAGTTCAACTTTTGCACCTGATCCTTTTTTGCTCTTGATCATAAAAACAAGAAAAATCATAAAAATAAAAAACCCCAAAACTTTCGTTTCGGGGTTTAACTTTTATGGAGAAAAACTCTAAAGTCTTTACTCTTAATCCTAGAAAAAATAAGGATTACAAAATATAATTTAAACGAGGATTGCACCGTTTTTAGCTTCGTAAATCATCATAGGATAAAAAATTGTTTAGCAATTTCTAATACAAGAATCAACTCCCCTATCCAATCACTGCTAAACTTAAAACTACATTTTATTATTTAAAACTTCGAAACTATTTTAATTCTCATTGAGGATATATCCTAAATGTACATTTAAGATTTTAATAATAAATTAACACACAACAAACACATTTCAAAAAGAAACAGGTAATTATACTTATTGTAATGTGTAGCATTTCTTCTAATTTTAAATACACTATAAACAACTCAAATACAGTATTTTAAAATTCATAATCATCTATTTTAAGCAGAGACGGTAAAAATAATTCTAAAGGCAGACTAAGTAAAATTTATGTTCTAAAATTTAAAAAGTAATCTCCTGCTGTTATTTCGGTTTCCCATGGATAAAAATTCGGCATTCATACCATTTTTTTCTTTTAAACTATTGTGTACTAGTAACTTTATTATGAAATAAACCCCAACTGGATTTATTTTCAAAATATGTTTTTTTAATTAATACTTCATAAGTATCAGCCTCACTGTTTTCCCGTAGCTATAAAGTTATGCGTGTTATACTATATCAATAAGAAATAAAAAGTGGAATTCAGAAACCACTTTAATAAACGAGGCGTAACCTGAAAAGCCATATGAGTAGGGAACAAAAAAAATAAAAAAAATGGAAAATTCAATCGACTTAGAACAAAAAACATGCCCTTATCAAGCTCAAAATGCTCTACAAGCTCAACAAGCAAGTACAGTAGCATTAATTCCAGACATTACAACGCCACTTGTATCAACAACTAATCAGCCACCAGTTGTGGGGCCTATTAATCTCGGGCTTTTAAATAATCTTATTGGTACCTGGAACAGTCCTACCGGAGAGGCTGCAACGGGCTATAATGTTATGCCCTTGCCGCAGACAGATGCTCCAAATGGATACATCACTAAAAACTTCCCTTATTTTGAAGAAATTACATTTACGCCTATAGCAGGTGGAGCACCAAATCGCGCGGGAAATTTTACACAAACAAGTGGAGTGTTGTTTTATGAACAACGAGTATACATTGCAAACAATGCCCAGACAACTGGAAGCCAGCCAATTGAAAACACTTTAATTCATGCCGAAAATGGCACTTGGTTATATCATTTTATACGACAACAAATGGAAGGCCCTTATGGTCCTGGCAATGTTCAAAACCCTTCAATTCCTGCACAAGATCCAAAAGTTCAGTATAACAAACAAATTTCGGTACCTCATGGAGTTTCCGTTTTAATGGTAGGAGGTCCAGTTGTTACCGGAACAGGAAATCCGGCTTTCCCAACCGCAAATAGAACTCAATTACCGTTTACAGATCCCAATATTATTGACCCATCAACCTATTTAACTAACCAATTAAAATCACTGAACGACAAAGGCATTACAGTTGTTAGCTATTCTAGTATTAATGTTAGCTCAAATGAAATATTAGGAGGCGGAATAAATAATATCCATTTTGAGGCTTCTTTTGGAAAAGTAGTTTCAATGGATACTACCTGGTATATTGAAACATTGAGTAACGGAACTGTTCAATTACAATACATTCAAAATATTATTTTACAGTTTGAGATTAATGGTTATCCAAAACAGTTTTCACATATTGATGCTAACACTTTACAGCTTGTGGAAACGTATGTACAGGTCGATGCAAAATTACCATGGCAAAATACAGGAATTACTGTACAACCGGGGAAACCAATAAGTATAAATTACGATTCAGGCCTATGGACTGCTGATCCTGCTACAAACAATGGTAATTTATATGACGCAAATGGATACTCAGGCTATAAGATAGATCTACCCTTCTATCCACTTCAAGGTGTAAATATGGGATCGCTTATAGGTCAAGTTGGTACAAATCCTCCATTCTTGATAGGAAACGGCCCTGTTACAACTCCTGCAGGACAAACTGGACTATTAAGTTTATGTATTGACGATGATTTAAATGCTAAAGGCGGAGCTGGATTAGCCGATAACGTTGGTAGTTTACAGGTACGCATAAAAGTTTAAAATACTAAAAAAGGCACTTTAAAATGAAGTATTTATAACCCAAAGATAAATACGTCTCCAAATCTACAATATCAGAAAAATGAAACCTACAAAAGAATTTACAGTGGCAGATTATCTGCTCACGCGTCTCAAGCAATTAAATGTTACCGAAGTTTTCCAAATCCCAGGCGATTATGTAAAACACTTTACGCAGGCCTTAGAAGACTTTGAAGGTATTAAAACCATTGGAGCTTCAAATGAATTAGATGCTTCTTATGCAGCAGATGCTTATGCTCGTACCCGAGGTTTAGCCGCAGTTTCCTTACAATATGGAGTAAGTACTTATAGTGCATTAAACGCTATTGCCGGAGCTTATGTAGAGCGTAGCCCAGTTATTGTAATTAGTGCTACTCCCGGAGCAGATGCCCGGCAAATAGGCAGTATGTACAACGTACTTTATCATCATTCTACAGGTAATCTCAATGCCGATCAGGAAATTTACGAAAGAGTAACTGTTGCAGCCGAGACTCTAAGCAGTTCTGTAAATGCTCCCGAAAGAATCGATAAATTAATCATTGCAGCACTTACACACCAGCGACCAGTGTACATAGCGTGTTTTAAAGAAGTTTGGGGCGAACCTTGCCCTAAACCTTCGAATAAAAAACTAACACCACTGATAATAAAAAGTGAAGTAGCAGCACTTAACAATGCCGTTTCTCAAGCTTGGACTCAAATTAGTCAAGCAAAATCTCCTCTTATTCTTGCAGGTGTAGAAATCTTACGACACGATTTATCAAATCAATTAGAAGAACTTATTAAAGAAAGTGGCATGTTGTACACTACAACTTCACTAGGAAAAACAGTTCTGGATGAGAAAGGAGATAAATTTATAGGAACATATTCTGATCAAGCTTCAATACCCGAAGTTATCAAACTGGTTGAAGCTTCTGATTGTATTCTATCACTGGGAACTATCATTACCGATGATTATTTATGGTTGGTCGAAAATAAATTTTCGGATATGATTCAGGCAACCACTCAAGAAATGAGAGTTGGTTATTTTACGTATAATAATGTAACCCTAAAAGACTTTATCGAAGCATTAATAGAACGTTTTAAAAAAGCCGCAACATATCCTTTAAAAACTGTGGCGCCAGCTCAACCAAAATTCCCAGAACCCTGGATATCCAATTCAGATCCTAAATATGATAAAACACCCGAAGTAATAACGTTTAACCGTTTTTTTGAACATACGGTATCTTTCTTAAAAAAGAACAAAATGTTAGACGATATTGTTATGACTTTTGGTGTAAGTACCTCTATGTATGTGGCAACTAATATCTACGGATTATCTAAGAATGCATATATTTCTTCGGCTGCTTGGCAATGTATTGGTTTTGAAACTGGCGCTGCATCTGGTGCACAACTTGGCAGTGGTAAACAAGCCTGGACTGTAGCAGGCGATGGTGGTTTTATGACGGTAGCACAATCACTTTCGACTCTTGTAAAATACAATATCAACTCAATACTCTTTGTAATGAGTAACGGAGTATATGCCATAGAGCAAGTATATGTAAATATAGATGCATTTAAAGCAGGACCATCTCATAAGTTTGATGCATTTGATATTCTTCCAAAATGGGATTATCAGGCACTAGCCAAAGCATTTGGTGCAAACAGCTACCGAGCCGAAACAGTTACTGAGCTAAACGAAGTACTACTTAATCTCAAAAAGAAAACCCACCTCCCAACCTTAGTCGAAATTGTAATTCCTCAAAAAGATCTGGCACAGCAAATGGCAAGATTGGGTAATGAATAAAAGCAACCACAAAACAATCGAATAAAAATTTTAAAAACATATAATCATGAGTACAAAAACATATTCAATTTTTGGAGCTGGTGCAGCTGGACTCTATACCGCTTGGAGATTACTTGACGGAACTTCCAAAAACAAAAAAAACGAAAAATTACTTGTCAAAGGGGATATATTAGAACTCTATGACTGGGGGAAATATGATTTTTCTAAAAAAAATCCAGGAACCAGAGAACCAGGTGCACGTGTTTGCACATGGCACTATAAAGACAATAAAGATAATTCGTACCTAGAATTGGGTGGTATGAGATATTTGTATTGGGACGGAACCCCTAAAGGACCGGGGCATCGCTTAGTAACTAAAGCCATAGAAAAACTAGATTTAAAGAAAGATTCAATTCCTTTTAATGAATCTGCAGACCCACTAATGTCTTTGCGTTCTAAAAACATGTATATATCAGATGTTACTTCTAACCAGCCAGCTCCTTATGCTGCAAACAATTACGGCGAAGATGCTCCACCAGATGATGGATTTACAGTCATACAATCTGTAGCTATTACTCAAGATTCTGGACCAGTTACCCGAAGAGAGTGGTGCAAATTTTATGAAGATGGAAAAATTAATATTGAAATGCCTGAAAGTTCAATCTTCAAAAAAGGAGATTTGCTAAAAGAAATTGGGTACTGGAATCTCGGTTATGATATGCTTGGACAAGAAGGATTCAGCTATTTATCTGATGGTAATGGCTATAGTTCAAACGTAGTAAACAGCAATAGTGCACAGTCCTTTAATGTCAATGACGAGTTTACTCCAGGAACAGAATACAAAACTTTAATAAAAGGATATTCGAGCTTATTTGATTCCTTATTTGAAGAAGTCGAAAAACTAGCAAAACAAAAAGGGATTACTCTCAATTATTATCCAAATACGCGATTGCGTTCTATTTTACATACCAAGTCAGGAATACATTTTACAACAGCAAAACGTGAATCTCCTGATAAACTTGCAGAAAGTAAAAAATGTGATGCTGCATTTCTTGCAATGCCAAGAGCTGCCATAGAATTAGTAGCTGAAGCAACTAGATATTCCGACACAGAAGGTATGGATGTATTAAATCACGAAAAAGTTCAGTTGTATTTAGAATCTGTAATCATGGAACCTTCATACAAAATAGGTATGTTTTTTAAGACTCCGTGGTGGAGAGAAACGCCAGACGGAGGTCCAACTTATCCTGCCAAACTAACAAGTTACTTTCTAACACTGGAGGGAATAGCTAAATTAAAAAAAGAGAATTTCCCTGCTGAATATCTAAATAAAATAAATAATCCAGCTATTATAGGTATTCCGTTTAACGATAAAGCCAGTTTTATTGCTGCTGTAGAAAATGCAATCCAGGAGCGCCTAACTTTTAAACAAGAAAGCCAAATTTTAACTGTAGCCGAATTAGATACCATTGGGCCGAGTATTACAGATATGCCTATCCGACAAGTAGTTTATTTTGGTGATAATGCCAGAAATGAAAAAGGAGATAAAGTATATGGTATTCTTGCCAGTTATGATGATATCCAATATTCAACATTCTGGAAAGCTTTAGAACTCGGTCCAAAAGCAACACGTAAAATTCCTGAATCCAGAGATTGCCAACCACTCGAAGGACCGAGAAAGGCCACACCTGTAATGGTAAAAATGCTTCGCTCACAATTGGCGGCATTACATTTTGGACCACAGACAGATTATTCTGCTGTACCAGAACCTTTAGAAACTAAGTATATGGATTGGTCGCTCCCTCCTTTTAATGCGGGTTACCATGCCTATAAATCACATTATAATTTAGGTGATGTGCAAAGAAAAATTAGAAAACCATCACAACTTGTTCCAAAAACAGATTGCGATATTTTTATAGTTGGTGAAACGTACTCAAATGATCAGGCTTGGGTAGAAGGTGCTTTTTGTACAGCCGAATCTGTTCTTAATGATTTTTTCGGCATTGAACCAATTATAGATGAAAAATACTATCCATTTATTTCTCCAGAGTAATACTCTAAAAACTGTAACTATGTAAGAAAGCCCAAAAACTTTTTACACTAACAAATGAGGTGACAAAAGAGAATCTCTAAGAGGTAATACAACACCAGATCTAATGGGTTGGAAAAGATCGTTCTTTTCCAACCCATTAAATATAGTTACTATGAATAATTTTTTATAGTCTCAGAAAATGGACAAAAAAGTTAAAATGCCATTACAAGATCTCCAACAATGGATACAACAACTTATACTTGATCCATACCAACAAACAGGAATCATGCCTAGTAGTTTACTTTCTAATGCATCAAATAAATCATGTCTGACAAGACTAAGAGTAGAAATAAGAAAAGTCATAAAAGCAAAAAACCCGAAACTTTCGTTTCGGGTTTTAAAATACTGGCGGAGAAAGAGGGATTCGAACCCCCGGACCTGTTACAGTCAACAGTTTTCAAGACTGCCGCATTCGACCGCTCTGCCATTTCTCCAGTATGTCGCTTTCATTTCCTGATTGCGAGTGCAAATATAAGACGCTTTTTTGATTATAACTAATCGAATTTCCAAATACAATAAAATTAAATCGTTTGCCAGAATTTAAGCTACCTAGAAATCATGTGAAGTAGTAAAAGTTTATCAATCTAAAAGCAATAAGTTCAACATCAAATTTATGTTTAAAAAACTAAGAGACTGCTATTTTACTTATCTATTCTTTGCTTTTACAGATTGTCTTTGGGTTCTAATACACACTAAACTATTATAATTTTCTTTTTGTAATAAATTTTCTTTTTTTTTCTTAATCCCTAACTTTTGAACAAGATTCAAGAAAACTAGAAAAGTCATAAAAACAAAAAACCCGAAACTTTCGTTTCGGGTTTTAAATACTGGCGGAGAAAGAGGGATTCGAACCCCCGGACCTGTTACAGTCAACAGTTTTCAAGACTGCCGCATTCGACCGCTCTGCCATTTCTCCAGTATGTCGCTTTCATTTCCTGATTGCGAGTGCAAATATAAGACGCTTTTTCGGTTCTCAAAACTTTTTTAGAGCTTTTTTGACGATTATTCTAAATTAATTTTCAACTACCTAATTATCAGTATTTCTCTTTTAAAATAATTTTGCGCTAATTTGCAAATTAGTCCATAATCGGGATTGGTTTTTTATTTTCATCAACCGCAACAAACGAAAAAGTACCTGAAACTACCGTCTCGCGAAGTTCAGAGTACATTTGTTCCATGAAAATATCTACATGAATTTTACAACTTGTTCTCCCAACACTATCAACTTTTGCAACTAATTCAATTAATGTTCCAGCCGGAATTGCTTTTTTAAAGTCAATTTGTCCAGTTGAAATCGTTACCACTTTCTTTCGGCTGAATCTGGTAGCACAAATAAAAGCAACTTCATCCATAAGATGAAGAGCAGTTCCCCCAAATAAAGTATCATAATGATTCGTTGTACTCGGAAAAACAGCTTTAAATATACGTGTCTCAGATTTTACAATTCTTTCTTCAAATGTGTCCATATACTTTAATAGCTTACGTATTCTGTTATTTCAAGTCCGTAACCTATCATACCAACACGTTTAGTTTGTTCTGTATTTGATACTAATCTAATTTTAGAGATATCAATATCATGTAGGATCTGTGCTCCTATTCCATAATCTTTACTATCTATAATTACTTTTGGTGCTTTCATCACTCCTTGAGATTGTAATGTCTTAAGCTCAGCAATACGGTTTAATAAATTTACAGCTTGCATATCCTGATTAATAAACAATACTGCACCTTTACCGTTCTCATTAATAACCTTAAACATATCATCCAATTGTTGTTCTGGATTATTAGTTAAAGTACCTAATAAATCATTATTTACTTGAGATGAATTAATTCTGGTAAGGATAGATTCACCCAAACTCCAAGTTCCTTTTGTTAAAGCGATATGAATTTGTTTATTTGTTGTTTGCTCATAAGCTCTTAAACGGAAAGTTCCGAAACGAGTCTCTATATCAAAATCTTCTTTTTTTACAATCAAACTATCGTGTTGCATTCTATATGCTACCAAATCTTCGATAGAAACCAATTTTAAATTGAATTTTTTAGCAACTTCTACAAGTTGAGGTAAACGAGACATAGTTCCGTCTTCATTTAAAATTTCGCAAATTACACCCGCTGGTTTAAATCCTGCTAGTCTTGCAAAATCGATAGCTGCTTCAGTATGTCCTGTTCTTCTTAATACACCACCTTGTTTAGCTACCAAAGGAAAAATATGTCCTGGTCTTGCCAATTCATATGGTTTTGTATTAGGATCTGTTAATGCAAATACAGTCAGAGATCTATCGGCAGCAGAAATTCCTGTAGTTACTCCATTCCCTTTTAAATCAACCGAAACTGTAAAAGCAGTTTCCATATGATCTGTATTATTGGTAACCATTGGTTTTAAATCCAACTCTTTGCAACGACTTTCTGTTAATGGAGCGCAAATTAATCCACGACCGTGCGTTGCCATGAAATTAATCATTTCTGGTGTTACCTTTTCGGCTGCAGCAAGAAAATCACCTTCATTTTCGCGATCTTCATCATCTACTACAATGATTACTTCACCTTGACGAATAGCTTCAATAGCCTCTTCAATGGTGTTGAGTTGTATTTTATTTGTTGACATAATTAGGTTTTGTTTTGAGAAGGAATAAACTTCTCAGAGAGTTTTTTAAATAACTTGTTCAATGGAGCCAAAATAGTATCCATATTAATTAAACCAATATCGTTTGTAGCACGATAAGTTAACAAAACGGCTAATGGTGTAAGTATAAAAGTAGACATCCAAGCTCCCATAAAAGGAGTTAATCCGTCTTCTTGTGAAATTCTTTTTCCAAAAGTATTGATAAAGTGAAAAGTAATAAATATCAAAACTGCAAAAACTATTGGTAATCCAAGTCCTCCTTTTCGGATAATTGCTCCTAGTGGTGCACCAATAAAAAACATTAAAAAACAAGCAAAAGCAATCACGAATTTCTCGTAAAGCGCCGTAAGATGTCGGTTAATATTTCGTTGTTTTTCTTTTAATTCATTTTTTGTAGCGTCAATAGAATACATTGCGCTTGTAAGATTACTACTTGCCACTTTAAGTATTTCCGACTTTTTATCATTGGCATAAAGTGATAAAATATCGTTTGGCAAAGGTTTTTTCTTTTTATCTAATTTAGCAGTTGGTATACCTTTGGCAATACCCACTTTTTGATTGATGTTTTCTGAAAAAGAAAGTATTTCGGTATCTAAATTTTTACTTAATGAATCCAGCGTATAACGCAATTCACTAGCATTTAGCATTCCGTTTGTATTACCTATTTCCTGACTATCATCTACTTTATTTAATTCGGACAAATCGATGTTGATGATTTGCTTTTTAAATTTCCCTTTTATAAAAGGCATTTTACTTCTGTCTTCGTATTTCTTAGGCGTTACATCTTGGTAATAGTAACCATCATTAAGAACTAACTGAAGAATACTAGATTTATCATTACTTATTAATTCACCAGTTTTAGATTTAATAACGGTTTTATTTTCACCACTATTATTTGCTTTTTCATGAATGGTTACTCCTGTAAGCTTATTTCCGTTTTCGCCTGATTTTTTATTTACCTTAATATTATAAAAACCAACATCGCTAAATTGTCCTTCGGCTATAGCCATTGCAGGCTTAGCTTGCGCGATGCTTTTTCTAAAATTAATAAATTTATATTCAGCGTAAGGAATTACATTGTTTGCAAAGAAGAAGGCAACAATACTTAAAAAACAGATAAACACTATTAAGCCTCTCATAGCTCGCTGTAGCGAAATACCCGAAGCTTTCATTGCTGCAAACTCATAGTTTTCAGCCAGATTTCCGAATGTCATAATCGAAGCCAGTAAAACCGATAACGGTAATACCAACGGGATAATTCGAGGCATCGAAAACAATAAGAATTTAACAACTAAAATTAAATCCAAATCTTTACCCGCCAACTCGGCTATAAATAGCCAAACGGTTTGAAGAATGAATATAAAGAATAGAATTACAAATACAGTAGTAAATGTAAGAAGGAAAGTTTTTAGTAAGTATTTGTCTAGTATTTTCAACCCGTAATTAGTCTAGTTTATTGATGTAGTAATTTGGATATTTACTTTGCGCAAAGGTAAACTGATTTTTTGATAATGGCTGATTGGTTTTAAAAGAATTAACGGTTAAAGTAGTTTTTGTTCCGTTTTTACCCATTTCGATTAAATTATAAATATGCTTTGTTTGCACATCAATCCCCAAAAGAATCTCTTTACGCTGGTCTTTAGCGCTTGTTGGATTTAATTTTATGTATTGAATTTTTCTTCCTTTTACGTTCTGAACAATATCCATTGCATACTTATAACCAGAATTAAAAAAAGTCAACATTTTTGAAGGTGTAATTGCATTATCATCTTTTTCGTTAACTTTAGAAATCGTAATTTCCTCGTCTTCAGGAACAATTGTATATGTTTTTTGTCCGTCGAATATTTTGGTAACACCCATAAAATTCAATACAAACTGATTTCCTTTTATAGTTACATTTCCTTTGCTATCCTGATTAATGTTTTCTTTGGCATTATTCAGAGTATATTTAAAATCGATTACGATATTATCGTAGCTTTTTACTTTTGCAGTTACCTGATCCAATAATTCTTTGGCTTTTTTATCTTGGGCCTGAACAGAAAAAGTGACAAGGAATAAAAAAACAATTTGAAAAACCTTTTTCGTAAGGCCGTTTACATTATTTTTTTTGAAGTTTTGAATCGTTGATTTCATGATTTAATTGTTTTGTTCATTGTTAAAAAATTGATCAAGAGAACTTAAATCTAAAATATTTACACTTCTGGCTTTACTACCTTCAAATGGACCTACAATTCCTGCAGCTTCTAATTGATCTATCAATCGACCTGCACGGTTGTAACCCAGCTTTAATTTTCTTTGTAATAATGAGGCCGAACCTTGTTGGGCATTCACAATTATCTCGGCAGCCTCTCTAAATAAAGTATCTCTTTCGGAAATATCCATATCAAGATTAATGCCAGTTTCTTCTCCTACAAACTCTGGGAGCAAATAAGCAGTAGAATATGCTTTTTGTGAACCAATAAAATCAGTAATTTTTTCAACCTCTGGTGTATCGATAAAGGCACATTGTACACGAACAACATCGTTTCCGTTGGTATATAATAAATCTCCACGTCCTATTAACTGATCCGCTCCTTGCGTATCTAAAATAGTTCGCGAGTCGATTTTTGAGGTAACTCTAAAGGCTATTCTCGCAGGAAAATTGGCTTTTATCAAACCTGTAATTACGTTAACCGATGGTCTTTGTGTCGCGATTATTAAGTGTATAC
The DNA here is from genome assembly GCF_002156885.1 of Flavobacterium sp. AJR. NCBI lineage: Bacteria > Pseudomonadati > Bacteroidota > Flavobacteriia > Flavobacteriales > Flavobacteriaceae > Flavobacterium > Flavobacterium sp. AJR. The sequence goes on from NZ_NCWQ01000004.1 coordinate 15,335, forward strand.
CAATAGCACGAGCCAATTGCGCTAAACGAGCAATAGGAACCTCAACTTCTTTTCCTGCTGTCATAATTAAATCGGCAAACTCATCGACTACCAAAATAATATAAGGTAAGAATCTATGTCCTGCTTCTGGATTTAATTTTCTAGCTTTAAATTTATCATTGTATTCTTTGATATTTCTAACCATTGCATCTTTTAATAAAGAATAACGGTTATCCATTTCAACACAAAGTGAATTTAATGTATTTACAACTTTTGCATTATCGGTAATAATTGCATCTTCGGTATCTGGAAGTTTAGCCAGATAATGTCTTTCGATTTTATTAAATAATGTTAACTCCACCTTTTTAGGATCCACCAAAACAAATTTTACTTCGGCTGGGTGTTTCTTATATAGTAATGAAGTAAGAACTGCATTTAATCCAACCGATTTTCCTTGTCCCGTAGCTCCAGCCATCAATAAGTGAGGCATCTTGGCTAAATCGACAACAAATGTTTCATTAGAAATTGTTTTACCCAAAGCAATTGGTAATTCCATTTCGGCTTCTTGAAATTTAGCCGAACCAATAACGCTTTTCATCGAAACCATCGTTGGATTCTTATTAGGAACTTCTATACCAATTGTTCCTTTTCCTGGAATTGGCGCAATAATACGAATCCCTAATGCCGATAATGACAATGCAATATCGTCTTCCAGACTTTTAATTTTCGAAATTCTGATTCCAGCTTCTGGTACAATCTCATACAATGTTACCGATGGACCAACTGTGGCTTTAATCTGTGCAATTTCGATTTTATAGTTTCGAAGTGTATCTACAATTCTATTTTTATTTTCTTCTAATTCTTCCTGATTGATTGTAATTCCTCCAGTAGAATATTCTTTTAATAAATCAATTGTAGGGAATTTATAATTAGATAAATCCAAAGTAGGATCAAACAAACCAAAATCGGCAACTAAACGTGATGCTAAATTTTCTTCGATTATATCTTCTTCCGGAGCTTGTTCTATTACAAAAGATTCATCGTGCGAAGCAACAACTTCAGGTGCTTTAGACGCAACATCCATTTTGATTGGCTTTATAACCGGATCCAAATTTATCTCTGATGAATGAGCAATGGTTGGTTTTAAAGCTTCTTTATTAATTTCGAATTGAGAATCTGGAGTTTTTAAATGGATATTATCTAACTCTTCATTTTCATCAATCGCAAATTCTTCTAAATTATAAGCACCTTTATCTGTATTTAATGAAGATGATGAATTTAAACCTGAACGAAGTTCTTTTTTGGTATTATCAAAAAAGGCTTGAATCTTATCTGGTGATATTTTTATTTTGAAGATTAAATAAATAATCAATCCAAAAAGCAAACTTAACAAAGTTCCTGTTTTACCTATATAATCTTGTAAAAACAAATTAAGCTCATACCCTATCGTTCCGCCTAACTCTGGTGCCGATGTAGCAAAAAAACCAAACAATACCGATATTATAATAATGACAAATAAATCCCAAAACCAGATGTTCTTAAGCTTTCTTAGCGAAAGCTCCAAAATCAGAAACATTCCTGTTAAGAAAAACAAACGAACAAATATAAAAGAGGCTAATCCGAATCCTTGGTAAACCAATAAATCGGCTAAATAAGCCCCGAATTTTCCGAGCCAGTTTTGCACAGGTTCGCTTCGATCAGTAAGTGCTGTTAATGCGCTCTGATCTGATTGTCCGTAGATATAAAAGGAAATAAAAGCAACTAATAATGCAACGGAAAATAATACCAAAAGGCATCCCAAGACAATTTTTTGTTGCTTGGTCATTTTCTTAGACGTAACTGTCTCAGATTTGGATTTATTTTTATTGTCTACAGTTTCTTTTTTTGTTGTTTTTGCCATTCTTATTTTGGGTGCTAACCGCTTAAATATTTTGTATATATGGTATATATATTGTTAATCCGATTGCTATTGCTGTCATTGCTGCAAAAAACACTGCGCCTGCAGCAATATCTTTAATAAAACCTATTCTTTCGTGATAATTAGGATGAATAAAATCGGCTACTTTTTCCACAGCCGTATTCAATCCTTCCACGCTTAATACTAAACCGATGGCTAATATTTGAAAAAGCCATTCGGTATTTGTAATATGAAAATAAAATCCAGCAATTGTCATTATGATTCCTAATGAAAATTGCACCATTACGCTATGCTCTGTGCTTATAAGCTTTGCAGCTCCTTTATAAGCATAGGTAACGCTTTTTAATCTTCCTTTAAAAAAAGAATTATCTTTTTTAAATTCCATTCTTTGGATTTTATAGTGCAGCTAATGCAGCTTCGTAATTAGGCTCATTTGCAATTTCTGCAACTTGTTCTGTATGTGTAACTTTTCCATTTTCATCAACAACAATAATCGCTCTTGAGTGTAAACCTGTTAATGGTCCGTCAACGATTTCTAATCCGTTTGCTTTACCAAAAGCTCCTTCTTGAAAATCTGACAAATTAACTACATTCTCTAATCCTTCTGCACCACAAAAACGTTTTTGAGCAAATGGTAAATCTCTAGAAATACATAAAACTGTAGTGTTCTCAAGATTACTTGCATTCTCATTAAACTTTCTAACTGAAGTTGCACAAGTTCCTGTATCGATACTTGGGAATATATTTAAAACTAATTTTTTACCAGCAAAATTGCTCAATGAAGCAACCGAAAGGTCATTTTGTACTAATTTAAAATCAGCTAGTTGTGAACCTACTTTTGGTAATTCTCCTGATGTATGAATTGGATTTCCTCCTAATGTTATTGATGCCATGTTGTTTGTTTTTTTATGAGGTTCAAAAGTAAGGATTAAAATTTGAATCTAAAAGAATTTGTTATCGGTTTAGGGATTGTTTCCTAGTGTGCGTTTGTCGTTGTATACATAACCTTTATCAAAGTTTTTTCACTTTGACAAAGGCCGAATCAAAACTTTGCGTGATTTTGATTGTGTTGACGCACTGCAGTGTGCCTCTACCTGTGCGCGGGGAAAACTTTGTGTCATTTTGATTGTGGTAGACGCACTGCGGTGCGCCTCTACCTGTGCGCGGGAATCCTTTGTCAAAGTTTTTTTTACTTTGACAAAGGTTACGATGAAACTTTGTGTCATTTTGATTGTGGTAGACGCACTGCGGTGCGCCTCTACCTGTGCGCGGGAATCCTTTGTCAAAGTTTTTTTTACTTTAACAAAAGGTTACGATGAAACTTTGCGTCATTTTGATTGTGGTAGACGCACTGCGGTGCGCCTCTACCTGTGCGCGGGAATCCTTTGTCAAAGTTTTTTTTACTTTGACAAAGGTTACAATGAAACTTTGCGTCATTTTGATTGTGGTAGACGCACTGCGGTGCGCCTCTACAGTTACGATATCATTACTAATTTTATTTAATAGTATATACTCTATTCTAGATATAGCTTATACTCTATTTCTATTCTCTTTCTTCTATTCTCTTTCTTCTATTCTCTTTCTTCTATTCTCTTTCTTCTATTCTCTTTCTTCTATTCTCTTTTCTCCGCGAGAGGGATGGTCGCTGGCTACCGAAGTAGCGCAAACAGCCCGACAGCATTAAGGAAAGGGGCGTATGTAGATTTTGCTTGGTTTGCCCCTTTTTTTAATGGTGGCTCGCCCAAAGCTTGATTATAGGCAATAAAAAAACGCACCCCGTTAAGAATGCGTTTTTAATAATAATTATTTTTTTTAACCTTTTAAGCCTAATAATTATTTATCGATTGATCCTAAAACACGTTTCATAAACGTATTTAATGCTTCTTTTTTATCAGTTCCCTGAACTACCATTTTATGCACTTCTAATGCTCCGTACATATTAGAAATCAATTCGCCGATTACATCTAATTCTTCATCTTTTAATGATGGAATTTCGGTCATTGCCTCCAAAACTTCAATAGTTTCGATGATATAATCCTGATCGTTTTCTTCTATAAACTGCGTTAATTGTTTTATTACTGGTAATTTCATTTTTTTATTGTTTAAAGTTTAAGGTTTTAAAAAGTTTAAGGTTCAAAGTTTGCGAGTAAAAATTGCTCGATGAAGTTTAACTGTTAAGTTCGTCAACTTTAAACATTAAACTAAAAAAACTTTAAAGAATCTCGTTTACTAACTCGATTAATACTTCTTGTTTGTTGGTTTGTGTTTCGTTTACCAATTTACCATTTACAAATGTTGCAAATGTTGGTAAGTTACTCACATTAGCTAATTTTCTTGATTCTGGTGAATTTTCGGCATCTACCAATACAAAAGTTAAGCCTTCGTTTTCTGTAGCTAATTTTTTGAATTTTGGTTTCATTATGCGGCAATTTCCACACCAAGAAGCCGAATATTGCACGACAACTTTCTCATTTTTAGCAACTAAATCTGCTAAAGTATCTTCATTTAATTCGATTAACATTTCTTTTGTTTTTTAAAGGTTCAAAGTCGCAAAGGTTCTAAGGTACTAAGTTTTAGACCTTAGAACCTTGTGACTTTTTATTTTGAGATTGTAATTTATTAAGATTGTATTGTGTTCGAGTTTAAATCTTAGAGACTTTGCAACTCTGAACCTTAGAACCTTAAAAAAAATTAGTTTGCGCTTAAATACTCAGCTGTACTTAATCTATCTGCGCTCATTGCTTCTTTTCCAGCTTCCCAGTTTGCAGGACAAACTTCTCCTTTTTCCTGGATATGTGTGTAAGCATCTACCATACGTAAGTACTCGTTTACGTTACGACCTAATGGCATATCGTTAACACTTTCGTGGAAAATTTTTCCTGTTTCATCAATTAGGTAAGTAGCTCTGTAAGTTACGTTTGAACCTTCGATGATAACTGAATCTGTTTCTTCGCTGTATTCTGTAGAATCAATATCTAAAATTCCTAAAATGTTAGATAAGTTACGGTTTGTATCAGCTAAGATTGGGTAAGTTACCCCTTCAATTCCACCATTATTTTTTGGAGTGTTTAACCAAGCAAAGTGTACTTCGTTTGTATCACATGAAGCTCCGATTACGATTGTATTTCTTTTTTCAAATTCTGGTAATGCAGCTTGAAAAGCGTGTAATTCTGTTGGACATACAAAAGTAAAATCTTTTGGGTACCAAAACAAAAGTACTTTTTTGTTCTTGTTTACTGCTTCTTCAAAAATATTGATTTTTAAATTATCTCCCATTTCTGAGATGGCATCAATTGCAATACTTGGGAATTTTTTTCCTACTAAAGACATATCTTTCGTTTTTAAGTTAATTATTTATTTGATGCAAAAGTAATGTATAAACCCATCCGGAAGCAATAGGATGTGATTATAAAAATTTATCCATTAATAAACTTTAGCTATGATAGAAAAATGTGTTTTTATAATTTATTGAAGCTCAATATTTACCGGTAATTTCCCTATACAATTAGAATTTTCTAAAAGTTGAATTCCTGCATTTTTTTGAAACGTAATAAAATCCTGATATACTTCGATAAGTCCTAACGCTTGTTTTGCATTAGGAATTATTGGTAAAACATACGGGTTCCCGAAAACGTAAAGTATACATTTTTTGGTTTTCAATAATTTCCCTAAAAGTTCTAAAACCGATTCTTCTATATCGAAATTGTTAAGCGGTTTTGCTTTTGGTACAAATAATGAAATGATAATCGTATCGAATGGTTCTAAATCCTGTTCGATTGAAGAAATTGTAGTATTACCTACTTCGATTGTAAATTCTGGACTCGCTAATTGTGTATTTAATGTTTTAAAGAAATCATTGTCTACGCTTTTGTATAAGCTTAATTTGGCAAGTGTATTATTTGCATGTGCTTTAAAAACAGTTTCGGTAGTAGAATTATCTATAATTTTTGTGATACTGTTTTGTGCTATTTTTTCGTTTAATAAAGCTGTTTTTTCAAAATCTAAAATTCCTGAACCTGCTTCTGCCTGATTTAGGATTCCTGCTTTTTCTTTACATTTCCAGATTCTATTAAAACTTTCTTCGATACGTTCTGGCGAAGCATTTTCTAGAATTGCCTGAATTCCTTCGGGTACATTTTCGGCAAAACACAACACATCGTTTCCTGCATTAAATGCCTCCCACTCTAGTTGTCCTTTTACATCATATAATTTTGATACGCTGTGCATATTTAATGCATCCGAAATCACTAATCCGTCATAACCTAATTGTTCTCGTAATAAGGTTTCGATAATAGGTTTTGATAATGTTGCTGAGGTATCTTTTCCTGAATTTAAAGCTGGAACTGCAAGATGTCCTATCATAATAGAATCGACATTATGCTCGATTCCTTTTATAAATGGATATAATTCGTTTTCTAGTAATTCTTCTAAAGTTTCTTTTAGAACTGGTAATCCCAAATGTGAATCTACATTGGTGTTTCCGTGTCCGGGGAAATGTTTTAAACAACCTAAAACTCCAACATCTGACATTCCTCTTAGGTATTCTAAAGCAAAATGGGAAACTTTTTCTTTGTTCTCTCCAAATGAACGATACCCTATAACTGGATTATCTGGATTATTATTTATATCGGCCAATGGTGATAAATTATACTGAATCCCTACCGATTTAAGGTCTTGCCCTATTTGTTTTCCTACTTCGTAAACCAAATCTGATTTGCTCTCTGGCAAAGCTCCAAGGGTAATTGCATAAGGATATTGTGGTGTTTTTTCTACACGCATTGCTAATCCCCACTCGGCATCGATACTTATTAAAAGTGGTGTTGGAGCACATTTCTGGAAACGCTCTATTCTCTCTTTTAACTGTTTGTAACTATCATCGTTAAAAACGATTTTTTTGTTGCCTTCGTAGTTTGTTGCAGCACTGGCTCGACTATGAAAAAACGTCAATCCGCCGATATTATATTCTCGTATTAATCGTTCAGTTTCCTGAATATTTTCTTCGGTATCATTTATAAAAACTGCAGGAAAGAAAAACTGTCCTACTTTTTGTTGCAATGTTTGTGGTATTTTGCTCATTAGTTAATTGTTTTTTTCATGCATACACTATTATCCATAACATCATATGGAGGATAATTTGGTATTATTGAATATTCTGCTTTTTTGTATAACGATATCGCTTCTGGTTGGTTTATGCCAGTTTCTAATATGGTTTGTTTGTATTCTATTTCGGAAGCCCAAAGTTCTAATTCGGCTAGAATTCTATATGCGATTCCTTTTTTGCGATAATCAGGATGCACAAACATTCTCTTAATCTCGACAGTTTGATCGTCATATCTCCTAAAAGCGCCACAACCTGCGGCCACTCCATCTTCATAATACACAACTACATGTTTTATTTTATCGGTTTTATTAAACTGATTATAAAAATCGTGATCATCTCCATCTCTAATTTTTAAATCCTGATCTAGTAAATAAACCAGATTTGTAAAATCGATATTGTCAGATGTTGTTCTTTTTAATGTAATCATGATGATAAAAAACTATAAAATTCTTGTTTTATTTAAGCTTCTTTTTCTTCTGTTTTGCAAGTAGTGCTTTGGTTTGCAATGCTTTTTCTAGTCTGTTTTTAAACCTAAAAAGTTTTGGCATTCCTTCAATTCTATCTTCGAGCGTAATTTCTTCGTAAATTAGAATGGCTTTTTCTAACACTCGAATTTCATTATCTACATCATTTTGGTTTTTATAAATAGTTGCCAATCTATCATAAGAGTGATTTCCTCTAAAACCTTCATTACTATTTTCTTCGTATAACGCAATTGCTTTTTCAATCTCTCCTGCTTTTTCAAATTCAATTGCTTTCAGGTTACGTTCAACCTGTATGTTTTCATTGATTTCCATGGGCGTTATATTCTAATTAAATCTTATTCTATCTTCTTACCAAAGTCTTTTGGAAAGAATAAAAATCGGGAAAGTATTACTCCCGGAATTGTTGCCAAAAATACCCATATAAAGAAATTTCCGTATCCTAAATATTCCTGAATATATCCGCTTACCATTCCTGGTAACATCATTCCTAGTGCCATAAATCCTGTTGCAATAGCATAATGTGACGTTTTTGATTCTCCTTCGGCAACATAAATTAAATACATCATAAAGGCTGCAAATCCGAAACCGTAGCCAAACTGTTCTACAATTACTACAGCATAGATATAATAAATAGAGGATGGATGAAAATAGGCCAACAATATAAAACCAATAATAGGCAAATGCATTGTTAGGATCATAGGAAGCATCCATTTAGTAAGTCCATGCCTTGAGATAGCAATTCCGCCTAAAACCCCACCAAGCATTAATGCAATTAATCCGAAGGTTCCGTAGATTAAACCAATATCTTCGGTATCTAATCCCATTCCGCCTTTTTCAATTGTTTTATTGCTTCCTTTGCTAGCTACTAATTGATTTACAAAATCTATCCTGGGTTTATTTAGGCTTTTATATTCTTTTGCATCTTTATTTTCTACCTCTTGTAATAGATTTTTCGAATTTCTTTTCTCAACCTGAATTGGTAATTTCGAATACACTAATTTTAATTCATCATCAGATAATTTTTCTCCTGTCTTAATTTTTGAATTATAAATTGCTAAAGCTTTACCTTGACTTTCATCTGAACTTGTTTCGACTAATTCATATTTTATTGGATCTACTAAAAATGGCGTTAGCATTTTCATTAATTGAGATTCTCCTAATCTAAATAATAAGATAAATGCAAGTACTAGTACAATTTGTTTTTTTCTGAAGAAACTTGCAAAAACGGAAGCAAAACTTTGATCTGCAATTTCTTTAGCAGTTCCTGCTGCATTAGTTTCTGTTCTTGGTGTCGAGAAATAATTGTATGTCGTTATAAATGTCATCAATAAACCAACAAAAATCATCGTATATGACCATGCTTTGCGATTATCTCCGTATTTGTGCTCCAGATAACCTGCTAAAAGGACTATCAATCCGTTTCCTGCCAACATCGAAAGTCTGTAGAATGTGCTTCGGATTCCGAGAAAAAAAGATTGTTGCTCTTTGGGTAAAACCAATAAATAAAACCCATCGCTCGCAATATCATTAGATGCCGAGGCAAAAGCCGCAACCCAAAATATGGCTAAGGTTAATATGAAGAAATTATTTAGCGGAATGGTGAATCCGACAATTAAAAACGCAATCGATATAATTAATTGCATCGATAAAAACCACTTTCTTTTGGTTCCGTTCAACTCTATAAACGGGCTCCATAATGGCTTAATTACCCAAGGCAGGTATAATAAACTGGTATAAACACCAATATCTTCATTTGTAATCCCTAAGTTTTTGTACATAAGTACCGAAACCGAAATAATTACCGCATAAGGCAATCCAGATGCAAAATTCAAGAATGGAATCCAAAACCAAGGTTTATTTTCTGTTTTCATCTGTTATTTCAGCTACGTTTATTTTAAATCCTTTTTTTAAATCTATAATAGTTGGAGTACTTTCGTTTGCATAATAATCGATAAATGTGATTGCGCAAGCTTTGTACTTTTTCATTGTTCGCTCTGAAAGAACAAAATAAATAGAACCATCAATTTCATGAACTGTCAATTTATCTATAATTTGTGTAGCGTCATTTATATCAAGTTTTGCCTCACTTTCGGCACCATAAACTACAATGTAACGTACTTTGGTATTCAGCGGATAGGTAACTTTAAATGAATAATTAACACTATCTTTTGTAAACTCGCTTACTGTAGGAACATCAGCTACAACCTTTCTAAGATTAGGAACTGCAAGCGGAATTGCAGGATATTTATATTGATTCTCTGCCAAAAGGCGTACTACATCCTGATTTTTGTTTATAAGCAGTTTAGCACTAAAATAAGCACTTCCGGTTACGTTACTAAAACTTCTGGCATAATCAACCTGATTAGGAATTTCTGTTGCAAGATTCCAACTTTTATCACTATCGGCTCTAATTTTATACGGACTATGGCCGATATAAATAGCAACATTATTAGAGTTTTCTGACCACCATTTTACTAGTTTAGAATAATTAGCTCTCGGATTATTCATACTCCAATACAGTTGAGGTATTATGTAATCGATCCATTTGTTATCCATCCATAAAACAGGATCTGCGTATAAATCATCATAATTAGATGTCGATTGTGTATCTGAACCTTTTGGATCTTTAGATTTATTTCGCCAAACCCCAAAAGGGCTGATCCCAAATTGTACCCAAGGTTTACAAGTTTTTATCGTTGTCGAAATAGTATGAACAAAGCTGCTCACATTAGCTCTACGCCAATCGGCTAGACTAACACCATTCCCGTATTTTTTATAAGAAGCTGTATCGTTAAATTGTTTTCCAGGAACTGCATAAGGATAGAAATAATCATCAAAATGTATTGCATCAATATCATAATTCTCTACAACTTCTTCTACAATCGTAGTTAAATGCTTCTGAACTTCGGGCAATGCAGGGTCATAATATATTCTTCCTCCATATTCTATCATCCATTCTGGATGTTTGATTATATCATGATTTGGGCTTAAACTATCTTTTTTTAAGTCGAATGCAGCTCTGTATGGGTTCATCCAGGCATGAAACTCAAATCCTCTTGCATGTGCTTGTTCAATCATCCAAGCCAAAACATCGTAATTTGGTTTTGGTTCCTGACCTTCTTTTCCTGTCAAATAACGTGACCAAGGTGCTAACTCTGAAGGATAAAAAGCATCTCCAACACTTCGTATCTGTACAATTACAGCATTAAAATTTAGTTTTTTGTAAGTATCTAGAATTTCGAGGTAATCAGCTTTTTGTTTTTCTCCTCCATCTATTTTACTTTTAGGCCAGTCAATATTAACAACGGTTGCAATCCAGACTCCTCTAAATTCGTTTTTAGGATGTTGTTCTTTTTTTTGAGCGGTTACACTCCACCCTGAAAATATAAAAAATAAAAAAAATAATATTATGTGCTGATTTTTATGCATTTCAATCTTAATTTATACAGAAACCAAAAATAGTTTTTTTAGTGAAGTTTACAGGATAATTTATTAATAAAAATTTATAACTTACAGAAATGTAAGCATTAATAAACCTAAACAGAATCTACATTTAATTAAACAACTATATATGAACCAAATATAATTGTTTTCGTTAAGAGTTAAATCTGATTTTATAGTCGTACTTCCATTATGGTAAACTCCTGCCCTGACTTAAAAAAGGTTATCTGAGTATCTATTAATCCAAATTTCTCGTAAAAAGACTTTTTGTTTACTCTCGCATTACACCAAACTCGTTTTATACCATTAGTTTTAGCACGTTGCAAAATATATTCTAAAAGCTTTGTTGCATAACCTTGCCCTTGTTGTTCTGTTAAAGTTGCTAGTTTCCTAAATTGCATTTCCTTATTATCCTCAAAACAAGAAACGATAGCAACGAGTTCAGATTCATTATATAACCCAAAATGTACACCTAAATCGTCTTCCTTTAGTTGTACAAATTCAAAAGGCATATCGGGCCACATCACTTTATGCCTGATTCCCCAAGTTTCTGAAGCTTGAATTTCCTTGATTATCATAATTACTTTTCTTTAACTTGGACAAGAACCCAAATTTAGAATTTATTATTACAAGTGAATCTGGTTTGACTCACAAAGCTTTTATAATTTTTTACAGAATTCACCTATATTAAACTTCTAACATATATGTACTTTTACTTTATAAATCATATTAATAAAAAACACATCCTACTATATTTCAAACAAATACAAAACACTTTCTTAAAAAAACCATAAAAAATAAATAAGATATATCTTTCGATTTCAGTTTATAATATTTAATTTTAATGTCTAAATAATAATTACACTAACAATTCACACGTATGAAAAAGTTCTTTTTAATCACACTATTATGTATCAGTGCAAACAGTTTTGCCCAATTAATACAATTTGGCCCTATAGTTTCTTCTAACATAACTTCTATACTAACAGATGATTATAGCTCCGATAGTTCAGGAACTTCGGTAGGTTTTGGAGGATTTGCCAGAGTAAATGTATTAATGCTTTATGGACAAGCTGAATTTGGATATGCACAATCTAAATTTACTGTTTCTGAAACAGGAATTGCCGATACCGATTATAAACTATCAGGAACTGAAGCTACTCTTATTGTAGGTTTTAAAATTGTTCCTCTAGGAAAACTAGGAAACGTAAGGATTTTTGGTGGTTACAATTGGAAAAATTATTCTAATATAGATATGAGTAATGACCTAAACTATATCGACATTGTTAAGAACAACAATAGTTTCCTTGGCGGAGTTGGTGTCGATTTATGGAAATTCACGCTAGATTACAGATATTTAGCAGGAGTTACAGATATTGATGCATCTGGTTTAAAAGCAAAAACAGCTGTTTCAAATATCAGCTTAGGATTCAAATTCTAAAAAGAATAACCTTATCATATAAACGAGAACTTAACTTTAAAATTAGGTTCTCGTTTTTTTTACCCTTTCACAAAAAAAATTAAATATTTTACTGTTTCTCATAATCTCTGGAATAATTTTCTTTTGTATTTTTATAAAATAAAACAACTATTTTTAACCTTAAACCATACTATAATGGGAAAATTTGTAATCACGAAAAGAACTAACGGAGAGTTCCAATTTAATTTAAAAGCTGGTAACGGACAAACAATTCTAGCAAGCGAAGGATATTCGGCAAAAGCAGGTTGTTTAAACGGAATCGAATCAGTAAAAACCAATTCACAAGACGATTCAAAATTTGCCAGAGAAACAGCTAAAAATGGTAAACCTTATTTCAACCTAAAGGCAACCAATGGTCAAATCATCGGAACAAGCGAAATGTACGAAAGCGTGGCTGCAAGAGATAACGGAATCGAATCGGTAAAAACCAATGCACCATCTGCAACTACAGATGATCAAACTAGTTAAAAATAGTTTAAACATATCTCTTAAAATATTAAAACCACTCTTACCGGGTGGTTTTATTTTTAGAACCTACCGAAGTGTTGGGACTACCTCTACGCTATATCTTTCTGTTTTGGCAAGAAAAAAGATGTGACTATGATCTAGGCTAGAGCTTTCGCTTCTGTTAAAAAAATAGTCCAAAAAACTCAATATCAGTCTTAATCCTTAACTAAACGTTAAAATATATAAAATTCTTTTTTAAAATAAAAACTAACTATCAGTTAGTTAAATAATTTTTTAGAGTACATTTACTAATAAAATTAATATAAATTATGAAAACAGGAGTAGTAAAATTTTACAATGAAGCAAAAGGATTTGGATTCATTACAGAAGAAGGTACAGGACAAGACATTTTTGTTCATGCATCAGGCTTAAAAGAACAAATTAGAGAAAGTGACTCTGTTCAATTCGAAGTAGTTGACGGAAAAAAAGGTAAAAACGCAGTTGAGGTTACAGTAGCTTAATACTCACATCAATTACGATTACCTATTGGTTTAAATATGAAGATAAAAGAATAATATTCGATATACTCTCAATAATAAAACCCAACACATTACTCACAACAGTTTGAAAAACAAAAAAATCCTGTAAACATTGTTTACAGGATTTTTTTTGTGGAATAAACACAGGAAGGATATAGCAATTATCCCTTTTTTTATTCTACTGATTTAAAATCTTAACCAAAATCAGTAAAAGTGTGTAACATCTATTTTTTTAAAAGGTCATTTAATAAAGCCGAAACAGAAAATTCGGTTTTATTAAATCCTAAAAATTAAAATTTATGATAAAATTATTTTTATTATTCCTAGTCCTTACCTCTACCCCATTAGTATATTCACAAAATATTGAAATAAATAAAAAACAAGAAAACATAAAATATACTAGCAGCAGTGAAATCACTTTTCCTGTGAAATTAAAAAAGAACACATCCTACTTAATTACTGTTTTTCAAAATAATATTGATGTAAAAGTCGATTTGATCGACCCTGAAAATAATATCGAACAAACAACCGATTTAGCCGATGGAAATTCTGGTTATGATAAAATAGATTTTATAGCCAAACAATCCGGTGATTATAAAATTAGAATAACCGGAATCAATAATAAAGTTGAACCAAGTGGTGAAATCAATGTTTCTATCGCCACATACAGCAAAGCACAGCTTCAAAATAGAAGCGAAATACAAAAAAAGCTTCTGAATGAGAACAACAAAAATATCTATACACTTGACATTAAACAATTTTGGGAAATGTATGATAATTTAAAATTTTGCAAGACAACCAGCGATAGTATCCATACAATACAAACCCAATATCTAGATAGAGCTACAAATGGATTAAAGCAATTTGCAAAAGTTCGGGATTTTTCGGCAGAAATGTTCTTAAAGAGAATCTGGAAATACAAGAATTATTATAATTCGATAAGACAAAATTCATTCATTGTCTATGAGCTAAACAATTCTATTGACAGCATTGCCAACAATTTAAAAAAGATATATCCTAATACTAGTAATTTCAAAGTAGCATTTGTTATAGGTCCAATGCTTGCTGCCGGTACTATCTCATCCAACGTTTTACTAATTGCTGCAGAAATGCAAACTGGCGATAAAACGTCAGATGTCAGGGAGATTACAAATCCTAACCTTAAATCGGATATAGTATCAACCAACAACACAATCGAAATTAAAGCTAAACTTGAGGAAACTATTGCCCATGAACTAATCCATACGCAGCAAAAAGAAAGAAATAAAGAGGCTTGCTCTTGTCCATTATTGGAAAATATAATCAAAGAAGGCGTTGCTTCTTTTATCGCCGAAAAAAATCTGGGACGACCTAATAAAACCACTGAATATGCAATATATGGTCAAAAGAATGAAAAGGCATTATGGTATGAAATGAAAAGCGAACTATGTACAAATAACTATAAAAACTGGTTATTTAATGCTTCTTCCAGCAAGGATAGACCTGGAGATTTAGGGTATTATATTGGTTATAAAATCGTGGAATCTTATTATAATCAAGCTACTAATAAGCAACAAGCTTTCATTGAAATGATAGAAATGGATAATCCTTTACTATTCCTCGATAAAAGTAAATATGATTTAAAATTCCTAACTGCAACAAACTAATCCTAAAGCTAGACAAAATAAGGGAAGTTCTTAAAGAAACTGACTAACTAACAATCGTAAAGCTAATTAAAATAGAATTCTTACTTACTACCATAATTTGCATTTGGAAAAAAAATTATCTAATCAATTTATTTTTCTGACACTGTAAACAAACAATATTTACAGAATTTTTTTGTGGAATTAATTTCATTACACTAACATGCAACGAACACAAATAATTGAAAATCTTTACTTTAAATACAAATAAATTTTTTTTAGAACTAAATTTCAAAAGAAAAGAGGTAAATTTATTCTCCTTAAAAAAATAAAAATTATGAAAGTATTAAAAGTAATCGAAGTTCTTTCTAGTTCAGACACTAGTTGGGAAGATGCAACTCAGAAAGCAGTTAGCAAAGCATCCAAATCTTTAAAAAACATTCGTTCTGCATATGTTCAAGAACAGAGCGTAACAGTATCAGATGGAAAAGTCACTGAGTTTAGAGTAAATCTAAAAATAACATTCGAACTCGAATAGTGCAAATGAATTATTAACACAAAACAATTGAATTAAAGTGCCAACTAAAAACAAAAAAATCCTGTAAATTGTGTTTACAGGATTTTTTATTGGAATTAACAATCAGGCTTCTATAATAATTTCATTTTTAATATTTAGGCATATTATTATTTAACGATATTATCCGTGTTGGCCTGAATTCGTTGGAGGCGTAATTTTTATTTTTTCCTCGTCGGTATCACCTCCAATAATTGCTTTCATATTCTTAAATTCTGCTACTTTAAATTTATCCAAGGATAATTTCTTAACCGTTTTAACTTGTTGCTTTTTCATAGTTTTTAGTATAAGTTTTTTTATTTTAAGTGAATATACTATCTCCTGTAATCAGTTAAAAACTCTTGTAGTCTGAATTTATAAATTTCGCCCATAAATTTCAACAATCTACATACTACAATATATAAGATATTTACCCAAAAGCGCATTATTTATAGTAGTTTGAGAAATCTATAAGATTAAAATAGTTTGTCAACACTTTTAAATATATAAAAGCAATTTTACCAATTATTGCTCTCCATTTTTTATAAAATAAGATGGCTGATATCCTGTTTTCTTAAAAAAGGCTTTTGAAAAAGATTCTGAATTACTAAAACCTACCTCCTCTGCGATAGCTTTTATCGAATAATTTCTAAACTTTTTATCCTCTCTTAATCTTGTAATAGTATCTTCTATTCTTAAATCATTAATATATTGACTGAAGTTTTTATTTTTGTATTGATTAATAGTTTTGGATAAGTAAGTACTATTGGTTTCTAGTCTTTTTGCAAAATCTGCCAGATTTATATTTGGTTCTAAATAACCTTTGTTTTTTTCGAATTCTGCGATTTTTTCCAAAATTTCATTTGCTTTCTCTTTTGGCAAAACAATTGTTTTTTGGGCATTCTCATTTGGCTCAATAACGATATCTGAAACAGGCTTTTCTATTTCGTTACTTTTATTTTCTGTATTATGTATATCGAGTAATTCATTTACTCTTTTTTCATAAAGTTGTTTTTCTTTTTTTGTTTTTAATAAATAAAAAAGAGAAAATCCAAGTCCTATAAGAACGATGAAACCAATACCAATGTAAATTCTTTTTTCCTGATTTATTTTTAAAATTACTTTTTCCTTTTGTAATAATAAATGAGGTGTATCATAATTTTTGTTTATCTGCTCTCCTAAAATAATATCATTTTTGCTTATATAAGAATCTATCTCGAGCAAACGATTCAAATAATATAACTGCTTTTCATTATTTTGTAATTTCTTGTATATTTCAATTAATTGGATACAATTATTGCGTAAATCTGCTGTGTTTAAACCACTCTTAACCAATATGGAATCTGCTGTTTCGAAATCATTTATAGCTTTATCTATGTCTTTTTCATTTTCCAAATTGTTTTTACCTCTGTAATAATAACTAATTGCTAAATTCAATTTATCACTGGTTGGAGTTAGCATTATAATGGCTTTGTCTAATAAAATAGTACTCTCCCGAAATTGCTTTTTGTAACTATAACAAATTCCTTCATACATTATCAAATATTTATAAAATCGATTATCCGACTTTATTTGTTTCTGCAAATCTTTAATGTAATATAGTGCGGTATCTATTTTTTTTAAACGAATATAAATATCTGCTAAAACCCAGGTTGTATATACATAATCGATAGAATGTATGTTCTTAGATTTAAAATGATTATAATTTCTTATTATAAGTGGTAAGGCTTCTTCTGATTTTCCAAGTTCAATTTTAATTAATGCGATTTGCTGATTAACCAATAAATTTTGTTCAATATTTCCTTTCTGTAAAGAATATTTTTCTGCTTCCAGGATATTAGCCAATGAAGACTTTAAATCCATTTTTTTCATCAAAAAATTACTCTTCAATATATATCCTTTAGCAGGATAATTAAAATCATTACTGTTCTTAGTTAATGCAATGATAGTATCAGCGTATTGTAACGCAGCTGTATCATTGGCAGTAGTCATAGCCGCCATATACAATCCATTAGCCCGGATTATTTTATCCCTTTGTAGTTTAGATTTTTTATAATACACATTAGCGTAAAGGGCTTTCGTATTTTTATCTATAAAATAATTCTCAAAACGTTCATCCAATTCTTTAAAAGATATATTCTTGAGTGAATCTGGAATAACAAAAGTTTCTTCCTTTTGAGAGAAAAGCGCAGTTGTAAATAATAGTAAAATAATTAATATAGAATTCTTCATATTCTGGCTGCTATATTTTTATAATATCTGTTCATAAAATCATAACACATCATTTCATAATGTCTTTGTTTTGATCTAAAAATGCGATTGATATTCATATGGATAAGTGATGAAATAAAATCTTCTAAACTAGTTGACGATTTCATACTTATTATTTCTTTTATTACCTCGATTTCTTTTTGGGTTATTTTCACTAAGTCAATTAATCCTTCTAAGTAAACGGGCTCTTGTTTTTCTTGTAAATATAATATGATTTCATTTCTGTAAGTTCGATACAAAAAATCTAACTTCTTATTATTTTCTTTCTCAATGTGTTGTTCGCTCTTATAATCTTCTTGCATTGTCTTTACAAAACTAATTCGATTATTTAAAGGGATATTGAAACATTCTAATAAATCATTAATCATTTGTAATGAAGCAAATATCCTGGCGATTTCATCTTCCTGAGGTGTGGTATTAGTGATTAAATTTACTGTTTTTTCGCTGTGATAATAAAATAATTTTTCAACAAGTTCTATAGTTGATTCACCGTAACGTTCAATCTCTCTTTTATAAGTTGCCGTTACAATATCGCTCACTAAATCTTTTTTGATTAATTCACTAAAATGCGTCTGCATTAACTTTATTATTACTTGAATATTATCTAGATTCTCTATTTGAAAACGCAATCTTAAATGATTATTAGGATCATTATATCGTATAAAAAACCACTGAACGATAAGTCCTTTTTGAACCAATTCATCAACAATTGGCAAGATACTTTCAGCTAAAATAAGGTCTGCCGAATAATGTCCACAATAAATTTTATAGTATAACCATTCTTCTCCCAGAATAAAACTTCTTTTTACTTTTTGCGTATGCATCGTTACTTAGGTTTTATTTTTTATACCAACAATAAATTGATTTGCATAGCTGCCCATTTCCCCCTTAACTACTTTGCCAGAAGGGAATAAAAATTCTTCTAAAATAAATTGTGTTTTATTTTTAACTGTTTCAACTAACATTTCAATACAAGTATCATTTTCAATATTGATTACTAATGTATTGTCTCCATCGATTAATGACAGATATTGAAACCCTTTTATATTCATAGAAAGAATAGCTGAACGAACTAAATCTGGAGTGGAATTTGTTTTATCATTCACTATTTTAAAAAAATCCGGACATCTGTTTTTATTAAAGATCCATTTAGCTTTAGAGATAATACAATTCCCGACCGTTACTCTTGGCAAGTAATCAAAAAGCTTCTCAAATTTATTATTAAATCCTATTACTGATTTACAATTTTCAAATTGCATATCGCACAAAAATTGATAAATGGGTAATGCTTTATACGAATAATTATGAGCATTTGTAAGTCTTGTAATCACTTCTTTGTTATGTTTTTTACTCCACAAAATCAATCTGCCTTTTTTTACAAATACCATTAAATCCTCAATATTTATTTGATTTGAGGGTTGTACGTTTGATTGACCTAAATACGGTATTTCGTAGGTTCTAAAACTTGGTCTTCTTAATATATTTCCAGTTCTAGATTCTGGTAAATGAATTATTTCTGCGATGATTTTATTAGCAAAACTTTCAGATTCAAATTGTGTGATTTCATTTGCCAGACTATTTACTCCTTCATTTCCATAACAAAATCGGGCTAATAAATTTGCTGCACTAGAACCGCCTATACTCTGGATTACAATCCACTCTTTACCTGCCTCTTCAACGATTTCAAAAACAGATGAAAATGTATTTGGCATGTTTTCAGTCGAGAAATCTTCATTTTTAAAATCAGAATACTCTAAAGCAATACTAGTTTTACCGTTCTGTAAGGCATTTTGCAATTTATTGTAGATGATTTTGTCTACTTTATTCAAACTTATTTGATGATTCTCGCTATTTGTTTTTTGTTTTATTTCTATACAATCTAATAGTGGAGTCGAATCAGAATTATTATTTTGTAAATATCCTATTCCCGTTTCTATGTCTAATGCCTTAACCAACGGAATCATTTCATATTCATACCTTTCGATAAAAGCTTTTTTAAAATTTTCTAATGGTGTGTTTTTGGGTCTTTCTGAAATTTTATTCAAAAATTTTATAGCATTATATAATTCAGATGTATATTTTTTTTCTAGTTCAAATCCTTTAGACTCGAGAAATAAATCGGCTTGAAATAAATACTTTTTATCAAAAGAGATTTTTGTTTTGGATAGGCTTTCTTCTATGTCTGTATAATAAGATATATCGTTTCCTAATTTTGTGTCAATATCCTGTAATTGCTTCTCTACTTCATTAATCAAAGTTTCAAATTTAATTGCAGCTTCACTTTCTTTTTTGGCTCCGCTTATTAAATCATTAACAGAAGTGTTTCCTGTAAGTTTAGGTTCTAATTCTGAAACCAAAATCTGATTAGAAATTAATTCTTCAATAAATTCTAAAGCTTCATTTTTGGTGATATCTTCAATCATTAAGTAGTCAGCCAACTCCTCTTTAGATATTCCGTTACTGGCTTTTTGTACAATTAAATCCAGATAATCCGTTCGCTTTAATGCTTCAAGAGAATACTTGCGGTTATTATTTTCTAATGTATATTCTACATATCTGTAAAAATCCCCTAATTGATAAAGCGTGCTATTTGGATAAAAAAGCAATTGATCCTGAATAGTCAAATCTGCGGCTAATTTGCTATATAAATTAGCAACAAATTGCATATCTAAACGTGTCTTTCGATAAAAACAATTTTCCTTATCTACAGAATTACTATCGACACTTATTTTTGTTACGTCGCCAATATTCCCAGAACCACATGCAGCAAAAAGCCCAAATGGTGTACATCGAGTAGACATTCGAATAAGATATTTTAGTACAGAAAGTTTAATTTTTTCACTTTTATAAATAGCATAATCTTCTTGCTTGCACCATTTTTGGATTTCCGAATATAATTCGGGCGATGCGAAATATAGTGCTTCGTTTATCTGAGAATCTTTTACTAATTCTTTTATAACATCAGGTTCAATTGAAAGTTCTTTTGTAAGATTTTTATAAAAATCAATTGAATAAGCTGGCGTACGTATTATTAAAGAAGAAAAAAAGGAAAAATTCATCTGCAATTTTGATATATCAACAATAAAGTAAGAATATTAATAATTAAAATACCGAAATTAAGCATTTATTTTAGACCATCCTCTCATTTTATATTAAAACCTGATTAATATACGCAATAAAACACTTTTAAAACACCCTTTAAAATCAAGCAATTACATTTTTTTATTCCAAAAATTTATAAATCCAGACACGATATTTATAAATGTCGACTACCATAGTTTGCATCTAATAAGTTGTTAATCTAGTTTTGATTACAGAAAATCACAAAAAACAGGATCTAACTTTATGTTTAGAATTACAAGAATACTAATTGCCGCAATCCTGTTTTATAGTCCTTCTTTGTTAGCACAAGTAAAAATAAAGGGGAAAGTGGTAGATATTAAAAATAATCCCATTGAGTTTGCTGAAGTTTTATTGATAGATAATGATTCAACCGCAATAAAAAGCGAAATGACCAATAGTAATGGTGATTTTATACTACTTACAGAAGTTGGTAATTATTTATTACAAATAAAACAAATGGGTACCGTTTTATGGAAAAAGAAGGTAAACATTATAGACAATATCGATTTTAAATCTATTCAGGTAATTGAGAAAGAAGAGAAACTTAGTGAAGTAGTCGTAAAGACCCAAAAAAAGATTATGGTTCGAAAAGTAGACAGATTAGTTTTCAATGTCGAAAATTCTATCTCGGCGATAGGAGGCGATGCTATTGATGCCTTAAAAGTTACTCCTGGAATAAGAGTACAAAACAACTCTATTGCAATGATTGGCAAAAGTGGTATGGCTGTAATGATTGATGATAGGTTAATACAACTTTCTGGAGAGGATTTGATTAATTTTTTAAAATCGATTCCTTCAGATAATATAAAAAGCATTGAGGTTA
Organism: Flavobacterium sp. AJR; assembly: GCF_002156885.1. NCBI lineage: Bacteria > Pseudomonadati > Bacteroidota > Flavobacteriia > Flavobacteriales > Flavobacteriaceae > Flavobacterium > Flavobacterium sp. AJR. The sequence continues at coordinate 37,117 of NZ_NCWQ01000004.1, forward strand.
TTTCTACACCACCAGCAAAATATGATGCTCAAGGAAATAGTGGGATTTTAAATATTAAGTTAAAAAAAGTATTAAAAGACAGTTGGAACACAACATTGCGCAGTACATATCTACAACAAACGTATCCGACGGGTAGCCTTGGCGGAAATTTTTCATACAAAAAAAACAAACTGAATTTGTTATTTGATATTAATTATAGAAAAGGAAGTGCATTAGACAAAGAGGATTTAACCTTTTTTTACCCAACAGAGACCTGGAATTCTATAAATAAAAACAAACCTTCTTTTACTTTTTTTAATGCTTCGTTGAATTTAAATTATAAACTCACAAAGAAAACAGATATAGGAGTACAATATTTAGGTGGCCTTGGAAAATTAAAAAAACAGAACTCTAATATTACAACTATCAATGAATCTGTTTCTAATAACTATCTCTATGATATTAATACTATAGGAGATGATACTAAGAAAAACAATAATAGCTCAATAAATATTTACTCAACAACTCTTATTGACACTTTAGGAAAAAAATTCTCGATAGATCTGGATTACTTTAATTTTAAAGAAGATAAAGATAAAAACTTTAATTCGTACAATAATAATCCTTCGCAAAGCTCTTCTCTTATTGGTAATAACCTAAGCAATCAAGATATTAGTAATTATTCGGCTAAAATTGATTTTGATATGCCTTATGGATTTGCTGATTTATCTTTTGGTGGTAAAGTTAGTTTTACGAATAATAATAGTGATGCCTCCTTTTTTAATTTAACCTCTGGTGATGCAATTTTAGATCCATCCCAAAATAACATATTTAATTATAAAGAGAATACTCAGGCTTTATACGCTTTAGCAAGTAAGAAACTAGGCAAAAAATGGGAATCTAAATTTGGTCTACGAATGGAAGCGACCCAAACTATTGGTACTTCTGAAATACTAAACCAGACTAATAAAAACAACTATATCAAATTTTTCCCGAGTGCTTACCTCTCCTATCAACTTAATGAAAAAAACACTTTTAATTTAAGCTATAGCAGAAGAGTTGGAAGACCATCTTATTGGGAAATGAATCCTTTTAGATGGTATGACAATTCAAACCTATTTTCAGAAGGAAATCCATTTCTTCAGCCATCTTTTACAAATAATTTTCAGATATCACATTCCTATAATAACATCTTAAATAGTACTATTTACGTATCTAAAATAGAAAATGGTTTCGGACAACTATCAACTTTTGAAGTAATAGATGGGCAGAAAATTCAAAAATTCTTAAGACTTAACTATTTTGACCAAACCGATTTAGGATTTGACATATCACTAACATATAATTTTACTAGCTGGTGGAACTATTTCGCCGATTTAACGGTGTACTACAGCGAGACCAATACTAAGTCTATTTATGTACAGCCTAAATTTTCTGGCTGGGGATCTAATTTTACAAATACCAATACATTCACTTTAAATAAAAATAAAACTTTTTTTGCAGAGGTAAGTTACTTCTATTTCTACCCTGCACTCTCCGGAATATACACCATTAGTGATTATTCTTCTTTTGATTTTGGGATTAAAATATTGTCGCTTAATAAAAAATTGCAAATTTCAGCCAATGTCTATGATGTATTTAGCAGCAATAGACCTCAATATACATATGTGACAAATGGAATCAAGCAAATTTCTAAGAACTATTATGATGAAAGATATCTTAGAATATCATTAAAATACAATTTTGGGAATAGTGATATCTCTGTTAAAAGTCGTGATTTAGGAAATCAGGATGAAAAAAGCAGAGCTGGAAAATAATAATTGATTTAATTCTCTAAGTATTTTTTCAGTGGCCAATGAAAAGAGAAAGGAAGCTTAAATATCCCCGCTTGCAAGCAAATTAATTAACCATTTAAGAGAATCGTTCTCTTGAATTATTTAACAATTGAAAAACATTAATAAAATGAAAAATTCAAATTTAAAAAATAAGCTTTCAGGTTTAACTACAACTAAATCTTTTGAAATCATCGAATTAAACGATTCTTTAAGAAAAATTATTGGTGGTGCAGTTCCAGCAAACAATGGGTCAGGATGCAACGGATCAGGATGCAATCCAAAAGTAGAAATACTAGTCCGTAAATAATTTCTTAATTAGGGGATAGGCACTGCTTATCCCCTAAAATTAAATTCAACTTATCATGAAATATAAATTATCCTATTATACTATCATTACGGATCCAATTCCTAATACAGATGTTTGTGTTGTTTTCGGAACAAAAACTGCAAAAGCTTATAATCTTGACCAAAAAATTATTGCCCTTTTAAAAGAAGAGGACTTTGATCAGATTCCTTTAGATATAATTAATAATTTAATTATCGCTGAGATCATAGTCCCAAAAGATTTAAATGAGTTAAGCGAATTTTGTGAGAAAGCTAAATTAGATGCTACAGCAGAAGATGGTTATCTACATGTTACCGTAATGAGTTCTGGAAATTGCCAGTTAGGCTGTTCTTATTGTGGACAAGTCCATTCTAAGAAAAAATTGGAAGACGATACTGTCGAGTTGATAGAAAAGAGATTAACACATTTATTTAGCAGTAAACCCTTTTCTGAATTCCGCATAAGTTGGTTCGGAGGAGAGCCACTAATGGCGTTAAATAAAATGAGACTGGTTAATACTTTTGCCAAAAAGATTTCAAAGAGCAATGATGCTATTTATAGATCTCATATTGTTACTAATGGACTCTCTCTTAAAAGTAATATCTATGAAGAATTAGCTCATGAATTTAATTGTACATCTATAGAAATCACATTAGATGGTGTAAAAGAGTTTCATGATACCAGAAGAGATACAAAAGCAAAAGAACCTACGTTTGACCTCATATTTAACAACATTTTATCTATAACAAGTTTAAAGGACTACCCTATTAATGGATGTTATATAAAAATACGCTGCAACGTAGATGACACTAATAAAGAAGGTGTAATTCCTTTAATAGAATTATTAGCCGAAAATAATCTACAAGACAAAGTTATTTTCTATACAGCTCCTGTATATAGCTGGGGCAACGATGCGCATTTAACAAATACTAAAGAAGAATATGCGATTAATGAAATCGATTATTTGTTAAAACTTCATGAAGTAGGATTTGAAATTAACTCCATTCCACAAACAAAAGATGTAGTATGTTCTGCAGTTACGCCAAATTATGAATTAATAGATCCTAACGGAAAAATCTTTAATTGTACAGAAATTCCATTGGTACCTATGTACGGAGACGAATACTTAATAGGAGATTTAAAAACCAGTTTTACCGAGGTTAAAGAATACGCCGAAAGACCTTATACAAAATGGTATGATGAAATTCAGGATAAAAGCAATGGCTATTGGTGTACATCATGCAAAATTTTGCCTTTATGTGGAGGACGATGCCCAAAATCATGGAAAGATGGAATTCCTCCATGTCCAAGTATGAAATTAAACATTGAAGACAGACTAATGCTGGCAAACTATTTAATTCAAGAAGATAATATTACTCAAATAGCATAAACCATGAGAAAAGATGACATCTCCTTATCATTATTAGACATTGTAAATTCTGATTTTGTAAATGATAATCAATCAGGAGCCATAAGTTTTGATGATTTATTCACCTCTTTTGTTTTTAATCAGTTTGAGCTAACTGAAAGAATGGACATCCAATTAATATGGAGTTATTATTCTAAAGCATTAAATGAGTGTAAGCAAAACAGGTTAACAAAAGCAGATTATTTCTATACAAAAGGTTTAGAAGCATTAAATAATTCTGATTTAAATGAAAGAGCAAAACTATATTTAAATGTATATATATACCCTAATCTGGCATTTAGAGTATATAAAGACAAAAACTATGAAAAAGCTTTAGAGTTATTGCTTTTGGCAATTCAGAACATCGAAATTATTGAAAAAGAATATCCAGATATTTATGCTGCCAAAATTCAGCAAATCCATAATGTTATTAGGTTATTTTTAAGAGCGAACAAAAGCAGCGATTATATCGATTTAAACATTGCTATAATAGAACATATTCTTCTGGAAGTAGAACCAATAAAGAATAAATATAATTTAAAAAATTCGATATTAAATCAGACAAAACTTCAATATAAAGAAGAAATGTTAATGCAGATTTTTACTGAATTTTTGGTGACACAAATGACTACAGATACGCAATCATTTGATTTTGATTTTTTCTGTAAATCATTAAATGAAAAAAAACATAATACAGAAAATAAATATCTAAACGATTGGTTAGCTTTAGTTAGCCTAATTAACGATAATTCTCAAGACATAGCTTTACTATTAAAAGATGTTTTAAAGAAAGACTATAAATATGCTTTTTTTAAAATATATGTTTTAAATGCGCTTCAAAATAAAAGTTTCTTGTACTTACAATCTGAAGATTCAATACAGAATGTAAAAGCATTGACAGCTACTTTTACAAACCAAATTCATGATAAAAATATTCTAGAAAAAATTCAAAAAGCATCCAAAATAAACATTAAATGATTTTTATACCCCAACAAGATCAAATGGATTGTGGCCCCGCTTGTTTATGTATGGTCGCAAGTGCTTATAAAAAAAAATATTCTTTACGATACCTAAGAGAACATTCTTTTATTACACGTGAAGGAATTTCTTTATTGGGGGTTAAAGAAGCTGCAACCAAAATAGGTTTTGAAACTCTTACGGCTAAACTAACCATTGAAAAGCTTAATGGAATGCCTATGCCTTGCATTCTTCATTGGAATAAAAATCACTTTGTGGTTCTTAATAAAATAAAAACGAATTTATTTACAAAAAAAAAGTCTTACAAAATTGCTGATCCAGGTCATGGTTTTGTTGCTCTAACAGAAGAAAAATTTAAAAAATCATGGTTATCTGATGGCGATTGTGGAATTGGAGTATTTCTGGAACCTACTGAATCTTTCTATAAATTAACTCCTCCAAAAGAAGACAAATTAAATATTAAATATATTTATAACTACTTAAATCCATACAAAAAACAATTAGCTTTTCTTTTTGTTATGTTATTAATAGGCAGCGCCCTAACTTTAGTTTTTCCGTTTTTAACTCAAAACCTTATTGATAATGGAGTAAGTAAGAAAAACTTAAACATAATAAGTCTTATTCTTTTAGCACAACTGGGCTTATTTTTTGGATCTATAACTATAGAAATAATTCGTAACTGGCTGATGCTCTTTATAGGAACAAAAATTAGTATTCGCATCATATCCGATTTTTTAAAAAAATTATTACAATTACCAATTAGGTTCTTTGATACTAAAATGACTGGAGATTTTAATCAACGAATACAGGATAATGAACGTATAGAAAACTTTTTGACCTCCCAAAGTCTAGTCACTTTTTTTTCGATGATTACCTTTTCGGTATTTTTTGGGGTGCTTTGGTATTATGATGTTACCATTCTTGTCGTTTACCTTATTTTGACTGTAGTATCTATTAGTTGGTCATTCTATTGGCTCAAAAAACGAAAAATACTAGACTATTTTCATTTCCAGCAACGAAGCCAAAACCAGGAATCTATTTTGGAAATCATCAATGGAGTAACTGAAATGAAATTAAACCAGTTTGAAGATTTCAAACGCAACGAATGGGAAGAAATTCAAAAGAAGTTATTTAAAATTAATACCCGAATATTAAAATTAGATCAAATTCAGTTATCTGGTTTTGAATTTCTAAATCAATTCAAAAATATTTTAGTCACTTTTTTAGCTGCATCATTTGTAGTTAAAGGACAAATGACATTAGGACAACTTTTGAGTGTATCCTATATCGTAGGGCAAATGAATAGTCCGATAAATCAGCTTGTTAGTTTTTTCCGTTCTTTTCAGGATGCACGATTAAGTTTAGAACGACTAAACGAGGTGCAAAACCATCCAACAGAAGAAGGAGAAAATAATAATTTTTTAAAAATAAAAGATATTAGTAATTGTTTTCCTTTAGGGATCAAAGGTCAAAATTTAAGTTTTCAATATGAAGGCCCCAAATCTCCATATGTACTAAAAAATATAGATTTTAGTATCCCCGAAGGAAAAATTACTGCCATTGTTGGTGCAAGTGGTAGTGGAAAAACCACTTTATTAAAATTATTATTAAAATTCTACGAACCTACACATGGTGAATTATTGTTTAATGCTAAAAATATTATCGATATTTCTTCCCGAAGTTTACGTGAAAATTGTGGTGTAGTCATGCAAGACGGTTTTATTTTCTCAGATACTATCGAAAGAAACATAGCCACTGGAGATGAAAATATTGATAAACAAAAATTAAAAAGAGCAGTTAAAATTGCAAATATTGAAAGTTTTATCGAGACATTACCTCTTGGATATAATACAAAAATTGGAGCATCAGGAAATGGACTTTCAGGTGGCCAGAAACAGCGTTTATTAATTGCACGGGCAATTTATAAAAATCCGCATTATATCTTTTTTGATGAAGCGACATCTGCACTTGATGCTGAAAACGAAAAAATTATTCATGATAATCTACAAGAATTTTTTAAAGGAAAAACAGTTGTCATTATCGCGCATCGCTTGAGCACTGTAAAAAATGCTGACAATATCATAGTACTTAAAAATGGTGAAATTGTAGAACAAGGAAATCATTCTGAATTGGTTTACAACAAAGCTGACTATTTTAAATTAGTTAAAAACCAATTGGAATTAGGAAATTAAACGCTTTAGTAATGAATTGACGAACAAGAAATTTTACCTATTTATTTTTTGATTAAAATACTTTTAAATGCTTACTTTTAGAAAATATAATAAAAAATCCTGTAAATAATCTTTACAGGTTTTTTTTTAGAGTCTGGTTAATTACAATTGTACTGCTTATTTCCCTATTAATGTTCTCTCTCAGGCACAATAAATTATTAAATAACACATTAATGTCAATATTATCTAATCATTTAAAAAGGAAGATAAAATTATATTTAATTATTATGAATAGTATTATTTATAGACTTACGATTTTAAGTTTATTTATTTTTTTTGGATGTAAAAACGATTCAAAGATAAAAGAGAATAGTAATGATTTCAATATTAAAAGTATAAAATTGATTACTGTTAAAGATACTTTATTTCTCAAAGATGATAATGAGCAGTTTGGAGAAGAATGGAGAGATTATGTAAAGGATAAAGAAAAATATAATCAAATATTCGTAAATAACAAGAAATTTGATAAAGAGACTGAACAACGATTTAAGAAATCTCATTTCCTAACTAAAGAATCGATTGAGTACTTAATTATTAAGCGAAGAATCAATTTGCATTCAGATTTCAATACATTAATTGTTACTACCCCAGAAACTTTTATATTATTAAATTATAATTCAAAAGACGAACTAATAGACTTTCTAGATTTATCAAAATTCAATCAACAAATCTGTCAATGTACATCCAAAGTGTATATAGACAAAAAGGGAGTTATTCACTGCCAAATAGAGTCAGGAAAACCTTTTCATCCTTATGTTAATTATAAGGTTAATGATAAAGGGAAATTTGAAATTGTCGATCAGTTTACCCCTCCTAATGAAGAAAAAATGTCATCTACAGATAGACTCGAATATATTATTAAAAAAACAATTCCAGTCAGTGACAATGTAAATTTAAAATCATACTTAGAATCAGATGAGTTTACTACTTCAAACACTACATTTATTGATGAAAAGGATGTGGAAAATATCTTATTTTCTAAAAGCCATTCAAGCGATGTGTACAAATTGTTTCATGACTCAATTGGAGAATATACTGATGATGATAAAGGCATAAATGTTTTAGGTAAAGTTTCAAATGGAAGTAGTTTACTACTAATTTGTAATTTAAGTAGGGCTGACCAAATTGGTATTATATTTATACTAAACAAAAATCACGAAATTACAGATTATAAAATTTTTAGTAGTGATCATCCGTCTGCTGATGAAAGTATATCAGGTTTGGTAAAAGAATAAAACACTACTTGATTATTTTTAAAGAAAAACATAGTTCAAAAATGTTACCACGAAATATTATGTTTCTAAGAAATTCTGAAAAGATCACATTTAAATATTATAACTCTAGAAAAACTAAAAAATCCTGTAAACACTATTTACAGGATTTTTTAGTTTTGGATTGAATGAGTTACAAGCAAATACCGTATTTTTCAGATTCGATTTTCAGGTTTACCAATAAACATTTGAAAAAAATAGAGATCTACAATTGATTCTTTTCCTTCAAATGGTAAATCACGATTAATAATTAGATACTTTAACAAGATTTACATCTTATTGTCATACTAATCCTATTTTTTATTTAAATTTGAAATTCATCTTTAGCATTTTTATATTATGATGGCACGACTCTTTCCCTTGTTTTTTCTTTTTCTTTCTATTAATATTCATTCTCAGTCTTCAACACAAGAACTGATTGATAATTTAAATAGCATTAACGATAATCAGAAAAAAGTAGAGTTGTGCCGCAAAATAGCACTAAACCTTCAAAATTCTGATTGGGACAGAGCTATTAAGTATATCGAATTAGCCGAAGCAGAGGCAAAAAAAGCTAAAGAATCAGAACTCACTTTGGCTTCTGTTTATACTACAGCAGGCAAAATGTATTCTTCTAAAGAGGTCTTAGATATTGCTTTACAATACTACTTAAAAGCGTATGAGATTTATAAAAATAACGGTAATCATGAGGAAGTATCTAAAGTAGAAAACAATCTTGCGATTATTTATGCGCAAGGAAAAAACAAAGAAAAAGCATTAAAATACTTTTTAAATGTATATCGCTATCAAAAGACTAAGAACGATCCTGTTAAGCTTGTAAAAATTTTAAATAATATAGGTACTACTTACTTAAGTAAAAATTTAGACTCTTCTTTGTATTACTATCACAAAGCCGATTTAATAAATGCGACCATAAAAGATAATGTTTTAAAAGTCTATGTCAACACCAATTTAGCCCGAACTTATGTTTTAAAAAATGATAAAACACATGCTGACTATTATTTTGATCGCGCTTTTTCTCTATTAAAAGAGCCTGTTGATAATTTAATACAAGCTTTTGTCTATGAATCTTATTCTGATTATAAGTTAAAAGAAAAAAATTATGATGCTGCAATTGTAAATGCAAAAAAGGCATTAGAATTATGTAGTGAAAATGAATATACTTTTTCGGTTTTAAACCTCAACAAAATGCTTTATCAAGTATATGTAAGTAAACAGGGTTATAAAAATGCTGTCCATTATTTTGAAAAATATAATGCGATAAATGATAGTATACATGTAGAAGAAAAGGCAGTAAACCTAGAAAAAATAAAGCTAGAACAGGACTACAAAGTACGCGCCCAAATAAAAACACTTATTGAAGAAAAGAAATTATTTAAGTACTCTGTAGTTGGATTGATATTAGTTGTCGGCATATTGATTTTAATTATTTTTTTGATAAAATACAGAAACAGGAATATCAAAAATCAACTCGAAAAAGAGAAATTAAAAACAAAGATGCAAGCCTTAAAGCAAAACCTGGATGCCAAAAATAAGGTTCTCATAGGGAAAGCTATGGCAGAAATACATCGCACAGATAGCATTAACGAAATCCTTACCGACCTTAAACAGATTAAACTCAAAACTATTAATAAAGAAATGCAGCAAGCTATCGATATAGTATTAAAGCGTTTGGAAAAGAATTTGAATATCGATATCTGGAAAGAATTTGAAATCAGTTTCGAGCAGGTTCATCAATCCTTTTTTGACAAATTAACTGTCGATTATCCCACACTTACTCCAAAAGACCGCAGATTGTGTGCCCTTTTATATCTGGATTTAAGCACAAAAGAAATTTCTCAAATAACGGGGCAATCTTTCAAATCTATCGAAAATGCCCGTACAAGACTTCGCAAAAAGTTTGAATTAACCAATGAAAAGGTAAATCTTTCTACTTATCTCAATACATTTTAATCTGATTTAATGAAATATTAAATCAGAACTAACTTCATGACTTACTTATACTTATAAATTTATGAGTGTTTTTTTAGTGACTGTTTTTTACCTCAGAGTGTTTTTGTAATAGTCCTTTTTTATCAAAAACACCTACCTCCGTTCTACATTTACGAAAGCGATGTAAATAAATCTAGTAATGAATCGGAAGAAGAAAAATGTCCCTCCTAAAAGTTTAGAAGAGCTTTTAGAAGAAACAAAAGCAAAAAAGAAAATCCTCTTAAAGATTCTGAAGAAAATAACGAATGAAGATTCTGAAAATCAACCCCAAAATTGATGCTTCAGAAAATGCTTTTTATGGTTTGCTATTAACCATAGAAGCATAATGACTATTAACCAAACAAACTCTAAGTATTAATTTTAAATTTAAAAGAATGAATCAAATTTACTTCAAAACCAGGTATTTGTTTATTTTGTTAAGTTTCTTGGCCTGTTCCGTCGGAATGGCCCAGTCACCTCTTCAAAATATCAAAAATGATGGCGTGAAAACCGCCTTGGGAGCACCTGACGAAACAAAGGAACAAGTTTCTAAAAAAACTAGCGATCCTAATTCTAATCAGGATAAAGATGCCAATAATCTCTTCATGCCAAAAGAAGAAATTATAAATGGCAAAGAACTTTCTGCTACAGAAAGTGAAGCTGTGACAAAACAAGTACAACAGAGCCAAAAGTTATTTGTGGAAAAACTAACTAATGCTACTGAGAAAACAAATCCGCAAGACACAGTTCGCACAAAAGTTAAGTCTTTTGCAAAATCTTCAAATTTAACTGTGAAAAATTTATTTGAAGTTAAAAAAGGAGATTTTGATTTATCTACTTCTGATAAAATGCAATTAAAATCAATTTCTGATAATCATGGAAGAACTCTCGCCACTTATCAGCAATTGCATAACTCTGTTCCTGTTGAAGGTGCAATATATAAGGTTAGAGAAAATAAAACTAAGATTGATGCATTTGGTTATACAGCTAAAAAATTGTCTGCAAACAGCAATTATAAAATAAATGCCGCAACAGCTTTAGAAAATGCGCTTAGAACCGTAAATGCTAAACAATATATTTGGGAAAGTAAAAAATTAGGTGCTTTACTGGACAAAAAGATAAGCGCTAAACCACAAGGGGAATTAGTTTATGTTGGGCCTAACTTTTCTTCTGAACTAAAGGAATATTACCTAGCTTGGAAATACGATATTTTTGCTACCAATCCGCAATCTAGCCAGACAATTTATGTTGATGCAAATACTGGAAAAATAATCCTTACTATAGATTTAAGTCGAGATGCTAACATTACAAATCAAAGCCAAACCCAAAGCTTGGGTAAAGGTAAATCACGATATGCCGGAGAAGTAAGTTTTAATACCAAGCAATATGCTGATGGATACAGATTAGAAGGGTTGCAAGGGAAATACAATGTTCCGATGTATACTATGAACATGAATCATGCAAATCAGGCTTCAGATGAAGTGATTACTGATTTTATTGACGAAGATAACATTTGGAATGAACTGCATAATAAAGATAATGATGAGGTTGCATTAGATATTCATTGGGGTATGCAAAAAACCATAGAATATTATGGTGACAGATTTAACCGAAATAGTATCGATGACAAAGGAATGACAATTATTGGTCTTGCCCATTTAGGCACTAATGTAGATAATGCTTCCTGGACTGGTGGTTGGGCACAATTTGGAGATGGTTATAACACACCTTATGTTGGTTTAGGGATTACTGCACATGAATTAACTCATGGAGTAACACGTTTCACGGCTGGATTAATCTACCAAGGTGAATCGGGTGCTATGAATGAATCTTTCAGTGATATCTTCGGTGTAGCTGTTGAATTTTATGTTGGAAAAGACAAAAAAGAAGATATTTGGATGTTGGGTAATGAACTTTACACACATGGCAGTATGAGAAGCATGTCTAACCCTAAAGCTCAAGGGCAACCTGACACTTACGGAGGGGTAAATTGGGCAAATCCATTAGCAGTTAATTACGATAATGGAGGTGTACATATTAATAGCGGAATTACTAATTACTGGTTTTACCTTTTAAGTGAAGGTGGCCAAGGCGTAAATGACCTTAATAACAGTTACGATGTTAAAGCAATTGGTCTTGCCAAAGCAGAAAAAATTGCATACATAACTCTTACGGAGTATTTATCTCCTTCTTCAAACTTTAACGATATGCGCCAAGCAACTTTAATGGTTACTGAAGATTTGTACGGATTAGGTTCTGAAGAATACAAGCAAGTTACTAATGCTTGGTACGCTATTGGTATTGGAGCAGCATATGCAGATACACAAATAGCTCTTGTAGCGGTTGAAAAACCTTCTGTTGCTTGTGGTTCCTTAAAAGGGGATGAGCCATTTTATATTAAAATAAAAAATACAGGGACTACAGTAATTAAAGCAAGTGACCCCTTAAATTATAAATTAAGATTAATGACTACGGGTTTTGGCGGAAGGTTTAATACTATTTACACCAACAATAATGCTATTAATCTTGATAAAGATCTGGGAATTGGTGAAGAAACAACTATAAAAATTCAAGATAAACTTCCTTACATAATAAGTGCGACTACCGTAAATTATGTAGAAATTAAACTAGATTTTAAACCTATTGCAGAGTTTGGTACAAAAGACGGCATATCTTTTATTGCAAGTTTAGTCGTTCCTCCAGCGCAAAAAGATTTCGACCTTAAACTTGTAGGATTAAATCTTCCAGCGTATTCAGGCGAAGCATTATCAGCAAGTCATCCATTAGCTATTACTATTTACAATTTAGGCTGCCTGGATATACCTGCTGGGGCTCAGCTAAAAGTAGGATATCTTAATACACTTTCAGGAAATCAAACTATCTGGAAAGATATTACACTAGCTACTGCTTTTAAAGGGAACTCAGAAATGACAATTTCTTTTGATAGTACTATCGATTTATCTGCAGCTGGATTGCATACGTATGAAGCTTTTGTGACCTACAGTCAAGATCCAGTAACAACTAATAACAGTACGACAAATGCAGTTTACAATGGACTTGTAACTCAATTACCATATTATCAGGATTTCGAAAAAACACCAGGAGGTTGGTTTTCAAAATCAATACTTACAAATCAAAAATTTGTATGGCAACAGACGTCTGTTATTTCATTTAGAGATACAAAATCGAAATATTTGTGGGGTACTGTAACTTATGGTACATCTGAAAGAATACCTACAAATGCTGATTTTACTTTAGAATCTCCAATATTTGATTTTACAAATATTATCTCTCCGTATGTTGAGTTTGATATGATCCATTTGTTTTCTAAAGGATATGACGGACTAATTGTGGAGTATTCTGAAGATAAAGGTCAAAACTGGAAAAAAGTGACCGGTATTGATTATCCAGAAAATTTACACTACAATGATTTAGTAACAGGACCATGGTTTAGCGGAATTAATAATGCTACTGATAAAAAACCATATGCTATCCGTTTAAATGAACTTGCTGGTAAAAAAGCTGCAATCCGTTTTAGAGTAGTTACAGATAAATATAATAGCAATTATTTAGGTGCTTTTATAGACAATATTCGTGTGAGTAATGCCCCTTATGATTTAGAAGTTATAGCTGCAAACTTAGATGCTGGTACCTGTACTATTAACAATGATAACATAACCATAAAGACTAAGATCATTAACAATTTCATGACTACTAATGAACAGGTTAATGTTACAGTAAAAATTCTTGATAATGAAAAAAATGAAGTTTTTTCAAAAACCGAAAAAACAACATTAGCATTTACTAAATATAGAGATACACTAACCTATTCTATTTCAAATATTAATTTAAAAAGCATAGGCCAAAATACTGTTACAGTTTCAGTTTTTCCTGAAGATATGACTCTGGATGATAAACCTGAAAATAATTCTATCACATTTGGCTACGACAATTGGAACAATGAAGATATGAAAGTAGCAGTACTTCCATATACAATGGATTTTGAAGATGCAACCAAATATAAAGGCTGGAGAACTTCTGAAAATAAAAATGCTACAGGTTGGCAACATGGATTAGGTAAAGATTTACGTTCTCCAGCGTGGCAAGTAGCAGACCATACAAATTTTATGGCGAGTAACGATGATAAATGCAATTGTGACTCTTCAAATGATATGTTGATCTCACCTGTGTTCGATTTAAGTAATTACAAAGAAGCACATTTAATATTTGATGGCTTTGGAGATGGGCTAAGAGATTCTGACGGATATGTAAAAGTAAGTACAGATGGAGGTGGAACTTGGGAAACAATATTTAAAATGCCTTATGTTGCTAATTGGATAGAATATCATGTGAATTTAAGCCCTTATGCAGGAAATCCTTGTGTTCTTGTAGCATTTGTACATGATGATAACGGATTATTTGCTAATGGTTTTGCAGTAGATAATATTAAAATTAAAGAAACAGCAGATTATTTAGAGCTGTCAAATTTAAGTGTAGCCGAAAATGTTTACGAAGATGCACCTTCACATGAATTTTATATAAGTGCAAGAAATTCATCATACGCTAATATTGGCAACGTTTCTATCGAATATCAAATTACCAAAGACGGTGCTGCAGTGGGAGAACCAATTCTGTTGGAAAAAAATAGCCCGCTATTGCAATATCAAACTCTTGTTTATAAAATAAATGGTATTCCGCAGCTTGCTGCTGGAAATTATGAAATTAACGTAAAAGTATTTACAGACGGACAACCAAAGGCTCTGATAGAAAGTCTTACAAAAGCTTTTGAAGTTATTGCAAAGGCTCCAGACTTAAACATTGAAACTTTCTCAACTATACCTGAAGGAGTGTTATTTGGAACAAAAGGATTTGTTTCAAGTCAAAGTGATAGAACTTTTCCATGGGGAGTAGTAGTTAAACCTGATAATAAATACTTAGGTATTCCTGTTAAAGATCATACAGGAGATGCTGCTGCAAAAATGCTTTACCACCCGTTAGAAAATGGATCTAACTATGGAGATTTAATCCTCCCTATGTATAAGTTACCTGAAAGTGCAACTGCTATGGAGTTTTATTACGCAATCGAAAGTAATGCCAACAATACCTTTATTGTAGATGTTAAAACTGTAGGAGGCGAATGGAATGAAGCATGGAAAACTACTAAAGAAGTAATGAATTCAGATAAAGAATGGCAAAAAGGAGTTGTGAATTTAGATAAATATAAAGGAAAATCTATCATGCTACGATTTAGACATTCATTGACAAGCGGTTATTCTTATATGGTGCTTGATGATTTAAAAGTAATCACTAACCCTATTCTAGATGTATCAGTACAAATATTGTCTCCAAAAGATGTATGTGGTGGATCTGAAGTTAAACTGAAGTTAACCAATGAAGGGCAAACTCCAATTAATGGAAATGCAATTCAACTAAATTTAGAATATATCAATACGCTTGAAAGTATTTCAGAATTTGTTGAAGCAGGAATCCCTGTTGGCGAAAGCATCGAATATATTTTCAAAAAACAGCCTAAACTTGATACAAGCGGTGACTCTCATGTATTCAATATTAATGCTAAATTAGATAATGATGCTATTCCACAAAACAACGAAATAAAAAATTATATATATCAGGAGGTATCATCAGATTTCAAAATATTTAACACCTCAACAATACATGGATATGCTGGTAAAAAGCTGTACATCGATGCTCAAACTAATTTTAATGCCAATAAACTAAATGTTACTTCCTACAAATGGAACACAGGGGATGTTACTAATGGTATTGAGATAAATAAAGCGGGTGATTATACCGTAACAGCAGTAATGAAAAATGGATGTACACTTACAGAAACTATAACTGCAACATTTGATACTTTCAAATCTGATTTAGCAAGTGGAAATGTTTGTGGTCCTGAAGTTGTATTATCTCCGGGAGATTACAAATCGTACGAATGGTTTGATGGCTCAACAGAACCAACTTACACTACAACTAAAAGTGGAGAATATTATGTAACTGTTTATAATGAAAATGGCATTGGTAAAACTTTTAGTACTACCATCTCAATTCTTGAAAACATTACACCTGAAATTCAGGTAGTTGCTGATAAAAAGTTAACCGCTTCAGCCGATGCTGTTTCGTACCAATGGTTCTTAAACGGAAGACCTATACCAAATGCAACTGAAAAATCTATAGTTACAATTTGGGAAGGAGATTATAGCCTACAAGTGACCAATAATAATGGATGTAATAGTATTTCAGCACCATTTGATTCAAAAGGTATGCTTGTTGGAAAAATAACAAATGCTTTTAGAGTATTCCCTAACCCAGCAATTGATATTGTAAATATCTTCTTGGCAGATAAAGTTGAAGGAGAAGCCCAAATCAATATTTATGCAATCGATGGTAAAGCTGTATGGAGTAAAACATATACAAGTATTCCGTCTAATATAAATGTAAGCGGATTAACTCCTGGAGTTTATGTTTTAGACTGCAATGTACAGGGTAAGAAATATACCGCCAAGGTTGTTAAGAACTAACAAATTTACAGATAAAACGATGGTAACTCTCCCATTGAGAGTTACCATTCTTAAAACAACAAATATGAAAAAATATATGTTAATTATATGTACACTTTTTTTGGGTGTGCCTATTATGGCTCAAAGTCAAAAAGTTAAATTAGGCGTAAAAGCAGGTTTAAATATCGCTAGTCTTAATTTTGATGAAAGCGAATTGAACTCATCTAGTAAAACAGGATTTACAGGAGGGATTATGGTTGAAGTTCCTATATCGAAAAACTTTTCGCTTCAACCAGAATTATTATACAGTCAGCAAGGAACAAAGGTTTCTTTTTCTGATAGCGATGTAACAAATTCTAACTATAAAAGCACTATTAAATTGAACTATTTAAATATTCCGCTTATCCTAAAATATTATGTCCTAGAAGGATTAAGCATACAAGCTGGTCCTCAGATAGGAATACTCTTAAAAGCAAATAATAAATACCAAGATAATTTTTTAGGCTATGAGAATCATGACAATTTTAACTTAAAAGGATATTCAAGTGGTGTAGATACTTCTTTAAATTTTGGTTTGGGTTATCAATTTAAAGATAAATTCTATGCCGATGCGAGATATAATATTTCTTATTCTAATGTCTTTAAAGAAAGTGATGTAAATTATTTCATTAACAATGACATGAAAAATAGAGTTTTTCAAATATCGATTGGTTATTTTTTTAAATAGAATTAGTATTCTTTATGCCTTTCTAAAAGCCACTCCCGCAAAGAGTGGCTTTTTATATAACTATATGTAAATATTTTGAGACCAAGATAGATTCTATCTAAAAACAAAAAAATCCTGTAAACAATGTTTACAGGATTTTTTGTTTGTGGAGTCGATAGGACTAAAATCGAACACCTCATCCCCTTTCAACTTTTTTTGATAGCTTCAAATATTGCATTAAAAAATAAAACGGGTAATTCTACGTGGATGTAAGATTATATTTTGGGCTAGATTTATTACTTAAACCAAAAAAGTCTTCAAATCATGCAAAACAATGAAAATTCACCCATTCCAATCGGATGGGTTGGCGGATTTCCACCAGCGGGTTCACCTATGTTATATCCAACCCGAGATCTTACCTCTTTACCGATGTTAGGTAATATGGATAATATTAATTTTTTACAACGTCAGCTCGGTGTAAAGTGGCCAGAGTTTAGTTGGGAAACACAAAAAGGCAGTCCTAATCCGAAAAGATGTTATCAGCAATTTGCGCCATATATTTCCAGAGCCGGTTATACTGATGAAGGAAGAGTATATTCTGTTATCTGTCCTCAGCAAGGAGTCTGGCTTAAAGATGAAATTTGTATAAATGTAGAGGTTACTGTTACCGGACAAAGAGGTTGGGTTAACGAAGTGACAAAAGAAATTGCAATAGACATGACAGTTGAAGGCAAAATTTGGTTAACACCAAATGAAAAACAAGGCGATAAGATAAAAGACGTTTGGCCTCTGCTGGAGTATAGTTTTCCGAAATTCCCATTGAATAAAGAAAATGCAATAAGAGTTACTACGCACAAACAGAATGATCCTAATCAGCCTATTTTTGAAGTGATACACGGATTAAATCCTGAATTCTCTAATCCGACGTTTGCATTACATAATGATGAAGCATTTGCTACAGCCTACCTTGCAGTTGAAATTGGAGATATTAAGTTAACTAAAGATAAAATAGTTGATGATTTTAATCAATTAATAATGAAAGCATTTAATCTTGGTTCAGGAAATATGCTTCAGGCAGGAAATACTTTGTCATGGAATCTTTGGTTCACAGAACCGGCTTTGGTAAATAAGGAGGAGTGGAAAAATCACGCTGAATTTTGGAGAAAATCTATCGATGTACATCATCGTTCTCCTACCGGAAATGGTGGTGATGCCAAATATTTTGACGGAACTTTATTTAACCCTGAAGCAAATGCAGTAGACGAAATAATTATAGATATTATCAACTATATTGAAAAAAATCTTTAGGCCGTTATAATTTGTTTAATAGTCTCTGTTATTATACCTAAATCAAACACTTTACAAAAAAAGGAATTTATAAATATGGTATTCGATAGCAATTTATACAATCAAAACAACATCTGTCGAACACCTACAATGAGAAGCGTTCTTAATCATTACTCATTGATAGTAAAAAATACCTGGTATAAAAAAAGGGAAGATATATTTAAATATCTTCCCTTTTTTGTGGAGTCGCCGAGAATCGAACTCGGGTCCAAACAAGCAACTAAAGAGCTTTCTACACGTTTATTTCCTGATTGGATTTTCGTTGTTAAGCTAGGTCAGGAACAACCACTCAACACTTATCTTCTTAATTTCGAAATCCACCCGAAGCTCATGGAAATCTAGGTTTATTTTTACGGTTCCCCTGTACTGACCGCCACAAACCAAGGCTTTCAAGGAGAATCCAGCTTTCCTATCTGATAGGAACGTGGCTTAATCTTACTATAATTCGGATTATGCAGCTAAAGCGTAGTTATTTTCGCCGTGTAAAATTGTAAGATCTTATATTTACGAGCAAGGTCTCAATGCTCGACGTGCTTACTGTTCAATTCGACTTGCTGTCAAAACCAGTCGACCCCATTTCTTTTTCAATAAAAAATTGAGATTGCAAAATTACGCTTTTTGAACCATCATTTGACATTAATTATCAAAAATATTTATTACAATTTTTATGCCAAATCTATTATTACAATTTATTATTCTATGTCCTTAAAAACAAAAGGATAATCTCCAAAAATTGGTGCCAATTTACGAACCGCATATGTTTTACGAGTAAACTTATTAGACAATGCTATAATCGTAACATTCTCTTTTTGCAATGTTATATACGATGAGGTATTACCATGCCACCAGCCATTATGAAAATAAAAGTGTTGTCCTGAGTACCAATTGATCATTCGGATACCAAGTCCATAGTTTTTCTCGCCTTTACGCTCATTACTATATCCTTCGTAAACTTGCTTAAGTAATGCTGGTTTTAAGAAACCTAGCGCATTTCTGGCTCTATCAAATTTTAATAAATCACGAGGTGTAGAATAAATGTTTTTATCTCCGTAAACGGCATCCAGATAATCTATTCCTATTTCGACATTATTTCCTTTATAAGATGGAACAGCAGTTTTTCTATCTTTATCAATATCAAAAACATAAGTATGCGTCATTCCTAACGGTTTGAAAATCATCTGAGACATTGCATCTTTATAATTAAGTCCTGTGATTTTTTCTATAATTAAAGCCAACATAGCATAATTGGTATTACAGTATGTAAAACGTGTATCGGTTTTATACTCTAAACCAATATCTTTTGTAGCCATTATATTTAGGATGTCCTGATTGGTTAACTGGTTGTGTCTGTCCCAAATCGATTTATCTCTATCTGTAAAATAAGCATAATTACGCATTCCGCTTCTGTGGTTTAACAGCATTCTTACTGTTACATCTGGATAAGGAAATGTTTTTAAGATTGTATTTACTTTCTGATCCAAGTCAATTTTCCCCGCGTTAACCAATTTTAAAACTGCAGTTGCTGTAAGTACTTTACTTACCGAAGCAATATGCAACGGCGTATCTTTATCTATCTCTGTCTTTTCGTTTTTATTTGCGTAACCCTCGTATTTTTCATAAATAATCTCGCCATTTCTTGCTACCAAAAAACTTCCGTTCATGGTATTGTTTGGCCAGTTTCTATTATAAAAATAATCGACTCTGTTTTTTATAGCTGTTACATAATTTGCAGGCAGTTTTTTTTCCTGAAGCATTGGCTTCATTTTAGGGAGTGTATCTTCTACTGTATCGGCTGTGGTTGCATTTGTATTTTTATCTTTTCCGCAAGAGCTTAAAACTAAAATAAGGAAAAGGATTTGTGGTATATTTGCTTTTTTAATGAAATTCATGTGTGGGATTCTAGGAAAACAAATATATAGAATTGAATACTTTTGTTTATTTGTGTTTTTGAAGCAAATTTCAAGATTTTAACACAGTTTTAAGCTTGATTTTCGTCAGGCTATTGAACATCAGGTTTTAATAAATTTGATTTCATTTTTTTTCAAAAAAAACAACAAAATTTTAACTATATTTGTTATATTTAAAACAAATTTAGGTAAAAAAGTTATATTAATACAATATTTAAACAGTAATAAATGAAGTTTGGAATTATAAAAGAAAGAAAAAACCCACCAGACAGGAGAGTTGTATTTACTCCAAGTGAGCTGGTTCGACTTAAACAACTTTATCCTGAAGCTACTGTAGCAGTAGAAAGTTCAGATATTAGAATTTTTACAGACGTTCAATACCAAAGTTTAGGTATAACAGTTACCGATGATGTTTCGGACTGTGATGTACTATTTGGAGTAAAAGAGGTTCCTATTGAGAGTTTAATTCCAAATAAAGCTTATTTTTTCTTTTCGCATACTATAAAAAAGTCACCTGGCAATCGAAAATTATTGCAAGCTATTTTAGAAAAAAATATCGAATTATATGACCATGAAACAATAGTAAATTCTCAGAACAACAGACTTATTGGGTTTGGAAGATATGCCGGAATTGTTGGTGTATATAATGGTATTCGTGCATTTGGGATTAAATTTGAATTGTTTAAATTACCAAAAGCGGAAACTTTATCTGGAAAAGAAGCACTAATTGCTCATTTAAAACGCATTACTTTACCACCTTTAAAATTTGTAATTACCGGATCTGGAAAAGTAGGTAATGGTGCTAAAGAAATTCTTGATGCCATTAAAATAAAAGAGGTAACTATAGATAATTACTTAACCAAAAATTATACTCAGGCTGTTTATGTACAACTTAACGTATTGGATTATAACAAGCGTAAAGATGGACAAGTTTTAGATTATACCGATTTTTACGAACACCCTGAAGAATACGTTTCTGATTTTGAAAAATACACCAAAGTAACTGATGTTTATTTCACAGGACATTTTCATTCGCCTGCCGCTCCAATAATATTAACTAGAGAAATGCTTCAATCTAAAGATTGCAAGATAAAAGTGGTTGCCGATATTTCATGTGATGTAAATGGGCCTATTGCCTGTACGCTTCGTGCATCGACAATTGCGGAACCTATATATGGTTATTTCCCTGGAGAAGACAAAGAAGTTGATGTTTTTCATCCTGCTGCAATTGTAGTAATGGCTGTAGATAATTTACCGTCTGAGATTCCTAAAGATGCTAGTGAAGGCTTTGGTGAACAATTTATGGAACACGTAATCCCTGCCTTTTTTAACGGCGATAAAGATGGTATCCTACAAAGAGCCAAAATGACCGAAAACGGAAAGCTTACGCCACGTTTTAGTTATTTACAGGATTATGTGGACGGAAAATAATTGTGAATTATAAATTGTGAATTGTTAATTATCCTTTGTTTGTCTAGAGAATAACCCAATATTGTCACCCTGACGAAGGAAGGGTCTCTACAAGTAGCTCCACAATTAAAACCCACTGTTCAAGATGCATTATAGAGAGATCCCATTCTTCGGAGTGTCAATTTTAAAAGAAATACTGTATCTAAATAAACATAAGTTGCCCTTCGACTCCGCTCAGGGTGACAGAAAAACAAAACCCCTGCAATCAGATTGCAGGGGTTTATTTTTACATAAAAGTTGTAGAGTTACTTGCGGAGACCCTTCCTTCGTCAGGGAGACAACATTGCGGTTATCATCCTTGGCAGAGTAGAGACCTAATTAACAATTCATAATTAACAATTCATTATTTAAGGCTTCCAACCATATCTTCTGGTTTTACCCAAGCATCAAAATCTTCTGGTGTTACATAACCTAAACGA
Source organism: Flavobacterium sp. AJR (assembly GCF_002156885.1). Lineage (NCBI taxonomy): Bacteria > Pseudomonadati > Bacteroidota > Flavobacteriia > Flavobacteriales > Flavobacteriaceae > Flavobacterium > Flavobacterium sp. AJR. Next base: position 59,482 of record NZ_NCWQ01000004.1, read on the forward strand.
ACTGCTTCTTCTTTAAGTGTTGTTCCGTTTTTGTGTGCTGTTTGAGCAATTTCTGCCGATTTGTAGTATCCGATTTTAGTATTTAAAGCTGTTACTAGCATTAATGAATTGTCTACTAATTCTTTGATACGTTTGTAATTTGGTTCGATTCCTTGTGCACAATGCTCATCAAACGAGATACAAGCATCTCCTAATAAACGAGCCGATTGCAAGAAGTTTGCAGCCATTACTGGTTTAAAAACATTCAATTCGTAGTGTCCTTGCATTCCTCCTACCGAAATCGCAACATCGTTACCCATAACCTGAGCACAAACCATTGTTAATGCTTCGCATTGTGTTGGGTTTACTTTTCCTGGCATGATAGATGAACCTGGTTCGTTTTCTGGAATGATGATTTCTCCAATTCCTGAACGTGGTCCTGAAGCTAGCATACGTACATCATTTGCAATTTTATTTAATGAAACTGCTAATTGTTTTAATGCTCCATGAGATTCTACAATTGCATCGTGCGCTGCAAGTGCTTCAAATTTATTCTCAGCAGTTACAAATGGATGTCCTGTAAACTCTGCAATATATGCTGCTACTTTTACATCGTATCCTGCTGGTGTATTTAATCCTGTTCCTACTGCTGTTCCTCCTAAAGCAACTTCTGATAAGTGTGCTAAAGTGTTTTTAACGGCTTTTATACCATAAGTTAACTGTGCAGCATATCCTGAAAGTTCTTGCCCTAAAGTAAGTGGTGTTGCATCCATAAGGTGTGTACGACCAATTTTTACAACACTTTTATATTCTACCGCTTTTGCGTGAAGTGTATCTCTTAATTTCTCAACTCCTGGAATAGTAATTTCAACTACTGCTTTGTAAGCTGCAATGTGCATTCCTGTTGGGAAAGTATCGTTTGATGATTGTGATTTATTTACATCATCATTAGCTTTGATGAATTGCTCTCCTTCGCCAATTTCAAATCCTTTTAAAACTTGTGCGCGGTTTGCAATTACTTCGTTTACGTTCATGTTACTTTGTGTACCTGAACCTGTTTGCCAGATTACCAACGGAAATTGGTCGTCTAGTTTACCTGCTAAGATTTCGTCGCAAACTGCTGCGATTGCATCTCTTTTTTCGACTGGTAAAACACCTAAATCATGGTTTGCATAAGCAGCTGCTTTTTTTAAGTAAGCAAATCCTTCTACGATTTCTTTTGGCATCGATGCTGATGCGCCAATTTTAAAATTGTTTCTAGAACGTTCTGTTTGTGCTCCCCAATATTTTTCTGCAGGAACTTGCACCTCTCCCATGGTGTCTTTTTCTATTCTGAATTTCATTTTAATGTATTTATGTGTGTTATTATATAAAAATTCGTGTAAACTGTAAAACTATCACTTAAAACTATTATCGCAAACCTAGGTTTCTAGCCCAGATGGAAGCGGCATCCTTTTTTGGGTCTTTTTTCGGACCAAAAAAGATATAGCGGACAGCTGGAAATAGCTCCTAAACCAAATTATGAGCTTATCTTTTTAAAACTGACCTCAAAAATACGGATAATTACTTTTTTATAAAAATTGATTTAGTTTTTTATTGGTAAGAAAAAATATTAGACCTACATTTGTGGCTACATTCAAAAATTCCGGAAAACATGTTTGAATTTTCACAGTATTTAGGCTTTTTACTTTTCTTAACCATTCTAACTATAGGGTTTTGGTTAATGTTCTTCTTGGTAGGTTTCGTTCAATATTGGATTGGTGGAGCGCTATGGGAAATGTACAAAGAAAGAAAAGCAAAGAAAGAGCAATCAATTTAAAATTAATTTGATTACTACATAAAAAAAGGACCCGTTTACACGAGTCCTTTTTTTTATTTACGAGGTTTCCTTATCCAGGAAACTCTCCTCCTCCATCATTACCTTCATTTTTAGGCCCTTGTTTTTCTCTTTCGTTTTTAGGCTTATTGAATCTATATGTAAATGAAAGATTGAACTGTCGCTTACGAAATTGCATTTCGCTATATGAATTTACATTATCTAGATATGTTTCTGTTTTCATAATTCTTGAATTGAATACATCACTTACATTAAAAGCAATTGTTCCTTTATCTTTCAAGACATCTTTACTAAAAGCTAAATTTAATCCAAACTGCCCTAAGTTTTTACCTTGTGCTGTTTTTTGCGCTCCATTATACATAGCCGTAGTTTGCCAATCGATTTTGTATGGTAAAGTTATTCTTGAACTTATACGGGCAAACCATGATGTTGCCTCGTTATCAAAATTTTCTGTGATGGCTAAATTGTTGACATCTGTATAAGTATAATCTCCTGTTGTATTAAGATTATAAAGATTAAAATTGGTATTTAATTTCCACCATTTAAAAGGGGTATAGTTTACCGTGAATTCATAACCAATCTTTTGCTGTTTTCCTAAGTTAATCGGAGTACTTAAAATAACTGGAATTCCATCAACATTATCTCCTGTTTGTAATCTTACGAATGTAAATACATCGGTTGTGTTTTCATAATACAAGGAAGTATTAAAAGTTACTTTATCCCAACGTTTTATATAACCTACATCATATTTATCGGTAAGCGAAGGATCTAAATCTGGATTTCCTCTAAAGATATTGATATTACTGGCATAATTTGTAGCTGGATTCATGAAACGTCCTCTTGGTCTGGAAATACGCTTACTGTAACTTACAGAAAGGCTACTGTTATCTGATATTTCATAATTAAGAAATGCACTTGGAAAAAGATTATTATATTTCTTATTATTAAAATTATTGGTGTCCAATAAATTTACATCAATATTACTGTCTTCCCAACGTAATCCTAAAAGGTAGGAGAATTTAGTCTCTTTAATTTTAGACCCAAATTGTGTATAAAGCGCATTTATTTTCTCTTTATAAACTAATGTATTCGACAAGAAACCTTGGATTGGATTTCCTTGATCATCAGTATTTACATTGTATACGTTATCTAAATCATTGAAATTTCCTTTATAACCAGCCTCAAACTGACTTCCTTCTCCAAATGGCAATACATAATCTGCCTGGATCTGAAATTGTTTCTGAACCTGATTGTTTAATGTTGTATTAAAATTTGGCGAACCTGTGATTGTACCATTGCTATCATCATTGTTTTTAGAAATAGATATATCTGCAGTCAATTTATGCCCTTTATCATTAAAGTTTTTAATCAAATTTGATGTAAACTCGACATTATCACTAGCTATATTAGTATTACTTAATCTATAAGATGATCCTGTATAATCATGATTTACATCAAAATTATTGTAGTCAATCAGGTCTTTATCTTCTCCGCTATTTTTTTGATAATTAACAGCGTTTGTCCAAAATATTGTTGGAGTAATTTCCCACTCTGCCCCCACTCTGGCATTAAAGCCTTTTCTTAATCTTTTGGTATCTCTTAGTTCATCAAGATAACTTTTAATAGATCCGTCTGGATTTAGATACTCAGAATTTGTTGAACCACCACCTTCAGTTGTTCTGTAACTGTATCCTGCAGTTGTAAAATAATTTATTTTTTTAGTTTTATAATTTGCATTTGCACTTACTCCGTAGGTTTCTGGGATTCCTGTTGAAGCTATAAAAGTTCCGTTAAACCCTTGATTTTTCCCTTTTTTAAGAATAATATTTATTAATCCTGAACCTCCTTCGGCATCATATCGTGCTGATGGATTTGTGATTACCTCAACTTTATCAATTGCATCGGCTGGGATTTGACGCAAAGCTTCGGCTACATTTATAGCATTTGAAGGTCTTCCGTCTATTAAAATTCTAATATTATCACTTCCTCTTAAACTTACATTTCCTTCGGTATCTACAGAAACTGATGGTACGTTATCCAGAACATCACTTACTGTTCCTCCTTTTACAATCATGTCCTGACCTACATTATATACTTTTTTGTCTAGTTTAATTTCTACTGTAGATTTCTCGGCACGAACCACAACTTCATTAAGTTGGTTGGCATCTTCGGATAAAGCAAATTGTCCTAAATTGGTATTCTCAGCAATATTTTTCTGTTTAATTTCTATTACCTTAAATGAAATAAACTCAATTTTAATATCATAAACCCCAGGAACAGCATCTACGCTAAATTCTCCTTTGTTATTGGTGATTCCTCCTGCAAGTGCTTTTGGATTTTTGGTATTTACCAAAGTAATTGTAGCATATTCTAGCGGTTGGTTTGTCGTTTTCTCGACAACTTTACCAGTAACTTTTACTTTTGCTCTTTGCCCTTCTGGTTGTTGGGCAAAGCTGAGCATGCTTGTAAAAAGACATACAAGCATGATGATTAATTGATTTTTTTTCATTTTTGGTAGTTTCTATTTGGCTTTTAGACTGCAAATGTAACTGTAGGTTTAAAATGAAAAATCATAAAAATATGTTAACAACCCTCTTTATAATGTTTCTAAAAAAGGTTTTAGCAATTCTAAATCTCTACCAATAATAGCTTTCCCGTCTTTAACAACAATTGGTCTTTCGATTAAGATAGGATTATCGACCATAGCTTGTATAACTTCAGTATCGGTCATTGTTTTATTCTTGAAGTTCTCTATCCAGATTTTTTCTTTAGTTCGAACCAACTCTATCGGTTTTAAATCTAGTTTTTGAAGCAATTCTTTTAATGCATCAAACGAAGGTGTTTCGGTAAGATATGGGATTATCTCAAAGTCTTCTTTTGTATTCTCGATAAAAGCCAGACAATTTCTTGATTTCCCGCAACGTGGGTTGTGATATATTTGTATCATTTTTATTTTTTTAAAGAAGTAAACGTATTTGAAATAAAAAAAAGTAAATTAGTGCTAGCAAAAATAAGATTTATGCAATAAATCGAAGTACTATTTTAAATTAAAAATACATGTTTCTAGAACAAGGAGTTAAAGAAGAAAACAAATTTTGGAAATATTTATTAGGTTCCGTCTTTATAATAACCGCATCATTTGTTGGTCAAATTCCGCTTACACTCGCCATACTATACCAAACTCTTATAAACAAAATACCTTACCCTACGAATGAAGCTGGTATTATGAAGATTTTTGAATCGAATATTACCTTGTTTCTTATATTGATTTCGTTTGCATTTGCCTTAGCAGGAATTTACTTTGTGGTACGATATATACATCATCAAACTTTTTTATCGGTAACTACATCCAGACCTAAAGTAGACTGGAATCGTATCTTATTTTCATTCCTTTTATGGGGAACTATTACTGCTGTACTAACTGTTTTATTTTATTATCTAAGTCCTGAAGATTTTGTAATTAATTTTAAACCTATTCCGTTTGCCATTTTATTCATAATAGGAACTCTTTTAATTCCTATTCAGACTAGTACCGAAGAATATGTTTTTCGTGGATATTTAATGCAGGGATTTGCAAATCTAGCCCGAAACAAATGGTTCCCGTTACTAATGACTTCAACCATATTTGGGGTAATGCATATTTTTAATCCCGAAGTGTCTAAGATGGGTTATATCGTTATGGTATATTACATTGGGACAGGATTATTTTTAGGAATTATTACTTTAATGGATGAAGGTATAGAACTGGCATTAGGTTTTCATGCTGCCAATAATCTAGTAGGTGCACTATTGGTTACTTCGGATTGGTCAGTATTCCAAACGCATTCAGTTTTTAAAGATATCTCAGAACCATCTGCTGGTGCAGATATTATCTTGCCAGTAATTGTTATTTATCCTATCATGCTATATATTTTTAGCAAAAAATACAACTGGACGAATTGGAAAGAAAAATTAACGGGTGAAATCGTTACTGAAAATAAGTCTGAAACTATTAAACTATAACCAAACTCAAATGTCAAAAATAACATATAAAAACGTCCACAATTTCTTCAAATTAAATGGAGACCATTTTAATGGAGAAGACTTATCTCAAATAGCCTATAGTTTCGTTAAAGAAGGCGAAGCTTATGAAAGAGCTATTGGTGAGTTTATCTTAGATTGGTTTGATGAGAAATCTTATATCGAGATAACTACTTCGGGAACAACTGGAGCTCCAAAAGTGATTCAGTTAGAGAAACAAGCCATGATTGAGTCGGCACTTGCAACGGGTGATTTCTTTGATTTACATCCCGGAGATAAAGCATTACATTGCTTGCCTACTCAATATATTGCTGGAAAAATGATGATTGTAAGGAGTTTAATTCTTGGACTAGATGTCGATTTTGTTGCTCCTAGCCTGCACCCTCTTACAAACAACAATACCAAATACGATTTTGTAGCAATGGTTCCTTTACAGGTTCAAAATTCATTACCTGCGCTTAAAAATGTAAAAAAACTTATTGTAGGTGGCGCTGCGATGGATGCTACACTTATAAAAAGTGTATCTAAGCTAAAAACTAAGGTGTACGAAACTTACGGCATGACCGAAACGATTACTCATATTGCTGCCAAACAAGTTGGCGAAAAAGCTTTTACCGTTTTACCTCATGTACAAATATCGCAAGATGATAGAAATTGTCTTGTTATAAATGCACCTACAATTTCTAGCGAAACAATTGTAACCAATGATATAGTCGAGCTAATAAATGACCATCAGTTTGTCTTTTTAGGAAGAATTGATAACGTTATCAATAGTGGTGGAATAAAATTAATTCCTGAGCAAATAGAAGAAAAACTTTCGGGTAAAATAGATACCCGATATTTTGTAATTGGTGTTCCTGATACGGCTTTGGGCGAAAAATTAGTTTTGGTTATTGAAGGCGAAAAACATACTATCGACAATGCAATCTTTGACAGTCTGGATAAATATCAAAAACCAAAAGAAATCATTTTTGTTCCTAAATTTAAAGAGACTGAAAACGGTAAAATAATCAGGAAGAAAAGTTATCTGTATAATTTATAACCCAAGAAAGCGATTAACAAAAAATAACATTTTAGTTTAACCATATAAGTTATGTAAGTCCATTTAAGTTTTTAAAACTTATATTTTCTTATATAACTTATATGGTTTTCTTTTAAAATACAGTTTAGCTTTTCACTTCTCCCATTTCACATTCAACACAATTCAATAATTAAGCGTCAAGCCAAATCCCCAACCCATATCACTATCATAATGTGTAGAGATTCCTGCGTTTTTGGTCAGAATATATTTTAAACCTCCCATATATTCTTTGTCTGTATTTACCATAAAAGCCATTCGTATTCTTGGCGAAATCGGAATATCTTCTCGGGATAATTGCAATCGGACATTACCGTCTGTAAAAACTTCGGCTTGAGCAATAACCAACCACGGCAATGTATAATCGGCACCAATACTTAATACGGAACGATTGTCTTTGGTATTCTTTTGTCCGAAGATATTTTTCTCAACCTCATCATGTCCAAATTTTCTATAACGCCAATCGAATCCTATAAATGGCATAAACCACTGATTTTTGCCAATATAACGTCCGATATGAGTTTCAGTTTCATAACCATGCCTATCATTATATCCTAATCTCCACTCAGTACCAAAACTCCAACGTGCATTTTGAACCATTGCACGACCATCGTTTCCGTTTGTAGCAAAATCATTCTCGGCCATAATATGACTCATATTACTTTCTTTTTGCAATTCTCTGTACGCCCATTCTTTATCTGGTAATAACGGATTTGGTGGGGAGTTCTCATAACTAAAAACACGATTCATTCCAGCCATCATGTGATACAAAATATGGCAATGAAAAAACCAATCTCCGTCGGCATTGGCACTAAACTCAATCGTATCGGTTTCCATTGGCATAATGTCCAGTACATTTTTTAATGGAGAATATTCGCCTTGTCCATTTAATACTCTAAAATCATGACCGTGTAAATGCATTGGATGTCGCATCATCGAATTATTGTACAATACAATTCGTAATGTCTCTCCTTTTTTAATTAATATTTTATCCGACTCAGACAATACTTTATTATCCATACTCCATAAATAGCGATTCATGTTTCCTGTTAACTCAAAACGTAATTCTCTAACGGGAGCATCTTTGGGTAATGTTGTTACCGTAGGCGATTTAAGCATGCTGTAATTTAATGTTACAATGTCTGTAGAACTCGCTTCCATTTGATGGGCAGAATGATCCATTTTTTCTCCGTCAGCCATCTTCATCGGTTCTTCGGGAGTATGTTTCATTTCTTTAGATGCACTTCCTGTAATTTCGGGATACATTACGGCGTTCATATCCATCTTTTGTAAACTCATCCCCATTCCCATCTCGTTCATGGTTCCGTCCATGTTCATCATGCCGTTCATCATTTTCATCCCCTCAAAATAATCGAGTTTTGGCAAAGGGCTTGTCAATTGTTTTATTCCTTTTCCTAAATAAATCGAAGTCGATTTTGTTCGGTCTTCTGGCGTAGCCAAAAATTCAGATGCCGTATCATCGGATGGAATTGTAACCACAACATCATAAGTTTCGGATACTCCAATAATTAGTCTGTCTACCTCAACAGGAACTACGTCGTTTCCATCATTGGCTACGACCGTAATTTTTCCTCCAGCGTATGTAAGCCAGAAATAAGATGAAGCTCCACCATTAGAAATTCTCAACCGTACTTTATCTCCCGCTTTAAATGGTTGGGGAAATTCATTTTCTTTTTTTCCGTTAGTTAAAAATGCATCATAATACACATCGCTTACATCCATTGCCATCATACGTTTCCATTCGTTATTGACTTTGGTTTTAAAATGACCTGCTTTTATGGCTTCAGTATAACTTTGGGTTGTTCCTTTTTTAATCGCAAACCAATCCGAAGCATTATGCAACATCCTATGCACATTATCCGGATTATAATCTGTCCATTCGCTTAACATAACAGGAATTGTAGGCAAATCATCAATCCCTTTTCTAAAATCAGGGTCATCTGTTTTTTTCTTCATTATTAATGAACCATACATCCCGATTTGCTCTTGCATTCCGCTATGGCTATGATACCAATGTGTTCCGTTTTGAATAACAGGAAATTTATACACATAAGTTTCCCCTGGCTTTATAGGCATTTGTGTAAGAAAAGGAACTCCATCTTCCTGATTTGGCAAAAAGATACCATGCCAATGCAAAGATGTACTTTCCTTTAACTGATTATGTACGTGAATTTCGGCAATATCTCCCTCGGTAAAAGTAAGTGTCGGCATCGGGATTTGTCCATTTACTACAATTGCTCTTTTGGACTTTCCTGTAAAATTCACCAACGTATCTTTTACGTATAAATCATACCTCACAATTTTTTGTGCAGTCGTGCTTATCGCAAAAAGCAACAATATGAGTATTGAATAAATTTTCATTTTTTAGTTTTTAAAGTTTTAAACTTCTCAATCGCAATGCATTCACAATAACTGATACAGAACTAAAACTCATTGCCAAAGCAGCAATCATAGGAGAAAGCAATATTCCGAAAAACGGATATAAAACTCCCGCAGCAACAGGCACACCTAATACGTTGTATATAAAAGCAAAAAATAGATTTTGTTTGATGTTTGCCATTACAGCGTGGCTCAGGTTTTTTGCTTTTACAATTCCTTGCAAATCTCCTTTTACCAAAGTAATCTTGGCACTTTCTATCGCAACATCGGTTCCTGTTCCCATCGCAATCCCAATATCCGATTGTGCCAGAGCAGGCGCATCATTGATACCATCTCCCGCCATGGCTACAATTTTTCCTTCGGCTTGTAATTTCTCAATTACTTTTAGTTTATCTTCTGGCAAACAACCTGCCTGAAATGAAGTTAAGTGCAATTCGTCGGCAACCGCTTTAGCAGTATTTATATTATCTCCCGTAAGCATAATTACCTCAACTCCTTGTCGCATTAATTCTTTTATAGCGGCAGCACTGGTCGCTTTTATAGCATCGGTTATAGTTACAAATCCTACTACATTTTTATCTACAGCGATATAAGAAACTGTTTTTCCTAGTTTCTGTTCAGCAATAATTTTCTCTTCGATAGCTCCAGAAACAGTTACTCCTACTTGCTCCATTAATTTTTTATTCCCTAATGCAACCTTTTTATCAATCGCAGTTCCAATAACTCCTTTTCCTGCAATGTTTTCAAAATCATCTACTTTTGTTAAAGAGATATTTTTAGCTTTTGCAAATTTTACTACGGCTTCCGCCAAAGGATGTTCGCTATACTGATTTAAAGAAGCAATGTATTGTAACAATTCATCCTCTGAATATTGCAGCGCAACAATTTTTTCTACCGAAGGTTTTCCCTCTGTAATAGTTCCCGTTTTATCAGTAATCAGAACATTTACTTTGTCCATTTTTTCTAAAGCTTCTGCATTTTTTATCAGAATTCCCGATTGTGCACCTTTTCCAACTCCTACCATTACAGACATTGGTGTGGCTAAACCTAATGCACACGGACAAGCAATTATCAATACTGCAATTGCATTAATAAAGCCGTAAACCATTGCTGGTTCTGGACCAAATTTTGCCCAGATAAAAAAGGTAAGTACAGAAATAATAACAACAATTGGCACAAAGTATTTAGCAATACTATCCGCTAGTTTCTGGATTGGTGCTCTGGAACGACTGGCATTATTTACCATTTGTATAATTTGCGAAAGCAAAGTTTCTGAACCTACTTTTTCGGCAATCATAACAAATGATTTGTTTCCATTTATAGTTCCCGAAGACACCACATCACCTACTTTTTTATCAACAGGAATAGGCTCTCCAGTAATCATCGATTCGTCTATCGTACTCTCCCCATCGGTAATTTTTCCGTCTACAGGAATTTTATCTCCGGGTTTTACTCTAAGTAAATCTCCTTTTTTAATATCGTGAATTGCAATTACTTTATCGACTCCGTCAATTACCAGAGTCGCTTCTGTAGGAGCGAGTTTTAATAATTCTTTTATCGCACCACTAGTCTGGCTATGTGCTCTTGCTTCTAGCAATTGCCCTAATAAAACCAGTGTAATAATTACTGTTGCTGCTTCAAAATAAAGATGAATTGTTCCGTGTCCCGATTTAAATTCTTCTGGAAATATATCAGGAAAAAACATTCCTACGATACTAAATAAAAATGCCATCCCAGTACCAATCGCGATAAGGGTAAACATATTTAAGTTCCAAGTCACAATTGATTTCCATCCGCGAACGAAAAACATCCAACCTGCATAAAAAATTACAGGAAGCGAGAAAAGCAGTTGCATCCAATTCCATTTCCCAACATCCATTATTTTTAGCAAAGGATTGTCATGCATCATTTCTATCATGGCAATAAAAAAGATAGGAACAGTAAAGAGTATTGCAATTTTCATTTTTCGCAATAACTCTTTATAGACCTTATTCTCTTCGCTATCTGTTGGTTCCATTGGCACTAAATCCATACCGCAAATTGGGCATGAACCTGGTATATTACTTATAACCTCTGGATGCATTGGGCATGTATATTGCTGAACCTGAATAGCTGCTGGCTCTTGTATTAAATCCATTCCGCACACAGGACAATCTCCAGCTTTATCATACATTTTATCGCCTTCACAATGCATCGGGCAATAGTATTTTCCTCCTGCATGATTATGCGGTACAACTTCTTTTTTATGCTCATGTTTATGTCCGTCAGCACTGCAACACGATTTCTCGGCTGGCTTTTCGTGTGCCTGAACTGTTACTGGTTCTTGTACTAAATGCATTCCGCACACAGGACAATCTCCAGCTTTGTCATACATTTTATCCCCTTCGCAATGCATCGGACAATAGTATTTTCCTCCAGCATGATTATGCGGTACAGCTTCTTTTTTATGCTCATGTTTATGTCCGTCAGCACTACAGCATGATTTCTCGGCTGGCTTTTCGTGTCCATGATTCATAGTCATTTCAATGGTGTACTTTCCAACCGCAGTTAATGCTTCTTGCAGTTGCTCCGTCGGAATATGCTTTTCCATCGTAATCGTTGCCAATGGTGGTTCCAAAGTAACACGTGCCTCGATTCCATCGATAGCATTTAATGTTTTTTCTACTTTAGTACGACATCCATCGCAAGTCATTCCTGTGATTGTATAAGTATGAGTCATTGCTTTATTTTTTTTATGAATTTTTCTTTAACAAATTTCTAAAATAACGCTTCAATAAGCTTGTACAATTTTGGTTATGATTTATAAGATTTACAAATCCTCTATTTGTTTTCGCTTTTTGTCTTTCAACTTTTTATAATAACTTGGTGAAAATCCTGTTACTTTTTTAAACTGATTACTCAAATGTGCCACACTACTATATTGAAGCTGATAAGCAATTTCGCTCAGACTTAATTCATCGTATATAAGTAACTCTTTTACCTTTTCTATTTTCTGAGAGATAAAATATTTTTCAATAGTTGTCCCTTCTACTTCCGTAAAAAGATTACTTAACGAGTTATAATCATGTTGTAAATTAGTCGATAAATAATGGGATAAATTAGTGCTGAGGTCGTTATTTTTATAATGAACCAATTCGATGATTAAGGTTTTAGTTTTCTCAATAGTCAAACTTTTTTTATCATCTATAAGTTCAAAACCCAAAGAATGCAAGACATTTACTAAATCTTCTTTTAAAGAATTTATCTCTTTTTCTTCTATTTCTACCTCACCCAGTTCTACTGCAATCGGATGAAGCCCGAGTTTTTCCAACTCCGACTTCACGACCATTTTACAGCGACTGCAAACCATGTTTTTAATGTATAGCTTCATTTACTTGATAGTTTCTACAGTACTACCACAGCTCAACATTTTCGAACCATAATATGGGTTTTTAATGGTACTTTCTTTACTCAACCAGTTTGCACCTTTTCCGTTATTTGCCATTGGGCAAAACTGATAATATGTTGGTGTATCCCCTTTTGAAACTTTTAATAACGCATATACATTTTTAGATAATGTCCCAAAATGATCTCTTTGGTGTATTGCATCTTTTGTATCAGCAATATGTTCGGCATCTTCTTTTAAGTCTTTCAAAACTTTCATCCAAACCATGTGAACATCCATTGGTAAACTTTCCATTTTTACTCCATCAATGGCTGTTACTAATGTTTTGGCTTTCGCCGAAGCAGTAGCACCGTCTGTTTTTACCAATGCATCTTTGATTCCGAAATATGCATCAAAAACTGGTTTTAGAATATTTGCTTTTTGATCCACATCCGAAGAAGCCATTTCGTGACCAGAATGCGCTTCATGGTTCATTTTCTCAGCAGGAACAACCATTGCCATTTTTTTATTATTTCGCTCATATTGGCAACATTCTGGAAGTTTAGCATACACATCATTTGGCGCTAAAAACTCATTGCTATCATATCCCGCTAAAGCAATACGTTTTAATATCTCCTCTTTGTTTGTTTTGGTGGCATCATAAGTAAGCGTTGCCATTTTAGAATCTTTATTCCAATCTACTTCGGCACTGTTTTTTAAGTTACCTGCTTTCTCGATTGTTTTTTTACACATTTCGCAATTACCAAATATTTTTACAGTTTCGGTTTTTGCGTTTTTTATTTTTGCATCACATGCAGTGAATGATAACAATGCAACGATTGCTACCAATAAAGTTTTTATCGATTTCATTTTTTATAGATTATCTGTCAAGAATGTAAAACTCCTGAACGTTATTTGATCTTATTTTTTTGAATACTTAAAGTTAACATTTTCTATTAGACGCACTTATGGCTATAACAGAAAACTTTTAGCTTATTTTTGGCGGAGACCAGATACTATAAAAGCCTGAAGATAAAGCGGCTTCATGAGAGTGAAAGAATTGTTTTTTATTCGAAAAATTAAAACAATTTAATGTAGTTTCATTCCATTTTTCGGAAGTAAGCATCGAAATAACTGTAACACAACGGCAATTAGAATGATTGCATTTATCGGCACAACCATCTTTTCCTTTTTTATTAGGGCTTGAATCACAACAACCATCAGTTGATTTTGTTTGTGCTTTTTCGGTTATATGCTTCTTTTTTTCAGATTTCATACCGCACGCATCTGCATGCGTTGGCATCAAAAAGAAACCAAGCAAGAAAACAAAAAATAATATGTGCGTTTTTGAAATCATCTAAAATTTTGAAATTCAAAGATACAATATATTTTTTTTAATGATAAAATTATGTGGCTGTTGTGAAAATGGAACGCAGATGACGCGGATTTACTAAAGTAAAGACGCGGATAAAAACGGATTTTTAAAGTAATCCGTAAAGAAAAAAATCCGTTTTAATCCGTGTTTTCGCGATAGCGAATCCGTATCATCCGTGTTCCTTTTTTTTTAGACAATCAGAAGAAAAAACACAATATGGTTCGTGGAAATTAGCGCGATTCGTGGCTAAAAATATTAAACCTCTATCGTAATAACATCTTTAAGTTTTGTAGAGAATTTGGGAGATAATCGTTCTTGTTTCATTTTCCATTGTCGCCCTAATGATTGCACTCCGAATTTGACTTTGTTATCACCATAACTTAAATTCATCTTATCAATAACACTCATCAATGGCTGATGTTTCGGGTTGGAAGTACTGAATAAATTAAGTTGCGTTTCGTCATTTGGCGTTAAGCCCATAACAACAACTCCGGCTCTTTTATAGGAATATCCGGTTTTATAAATTTCCTTTAATCCTCTTTGTGCGGCTTGATTTAGCTCGATTGTGGAGTTGGTCGGGAAGTCGGTATTTATAGTAATACTACGCGAATATTGTGATTGGTCGTTTGCTAAATAATTCGTCTGGATAAAAACTGTTACCATATTGCAATGGCAACCTTGGCGTCTTAATTTTTCGGCACACGAAGCTGTAAAGGTGCTTACTCGTTCCGAAATCTCATCGTAAGTAGCATATTTAGTTTCGAATGAGCGTGTAGTCGCAATCATTTTTTTATTTCGAGGTGCTTCCAAATCTAATGTTGGTTTTCCCTCTAACTCATGTTTTAGTCGAAGTCCCACAACAGCCATTTCTTTACGCACCCAGGCATCAGATAATTGTGTAAACTGATAAGCAGTCAGGATATTTTTTTGCTTCAGACGTTTGGCATGCTTTCTTCCTATTCCCCAAACATCTTCTATTTTTGTCCATTTTAGTGCTTTGATTCTTTTCTCATCGGTATCAATCGAATACACATTCTGAGTTCGTTCAGAAAATTTCCTGGCAATTTTATTTGCCACTTTTGCCAAAGCTTTCGTTGGAGCAAAACCCACACTTACTGGAATTCCTGTACCTCTTGTAATCTTTTTTCGCATGTCGAGTCCCAAATTATGTAAATCGAATAATTCAAAACCTGAGAATTTCAAAAAAGCTTCGTCGATACTATACAGTTCAATATCGGGAGTATAAGTTCTAAGCATATTCATTACCCGATTGCTCATATCGCCATACAAAGCATAATTAGAAGAATACACATAAATATTCTTTTCTTTAAACAATGCTTCAAATTTAAATGCGGGCGCTCCCATCGGAACTCCTGCTAACTTTGCTTCATCAGAACGCGCAATAACGCAACCATCATTATTAGAAAGGATAACGACTGGTTTTCCTATCAAATGTGGTTCGAAGACTCTTTGGCAAGAGGCATAAAAATTATTACAATCGACTAAAGCAAACATTGTTTATTTATTTTTGAAACTATTCTTTCTCTCTGTGTGTTGAGACACACTGCGGTGCGCCTCTACGATTCCTGGATTGCGGAGATTTTAACTACACCTATAAATGACACGCGGATTAAACAGATTCGCTATCGCGAAAGCGCTGAAAAAAACGGATTTTATTAATATTGTAAAAAAATCAGTTTTTTTCAGCGTTTTTACGGAGTAAATCCGTTTAATCCGCGTTCTATTTCAATACAATTAAAAAGATTTTATCGAATGAACTACAATTCCCCAAATCAAAAGTTCATTTTCGGCTGTCACTTTTATAGGTTCGTAATCTTCATTTTCGGCGATAAGCCAAACAATATCTTTTTCTATTTTAATACGTTTTACTGTGAATTTACCATCGACTTGACAAACTGCAATTTTGTTATTTTGGGGTTCTAAACTTTTATCAATAATCAACAAATCACCATCATTTATTCCGACATCTTTCATGGAATGCCCTTTTACTTTGGCAAAAAAAGTAGTGTCTTTATTTTTAATAAATTCTTTGTTGAGGTCTATCGTTAGCTCGATAAAATCATCGGCTGGAGATGGAAATCCCGCGCTAATTCCCACATCAAAAAAAGGAATTTCTAATTTTGATGAGTAATCCGGAATATAAAATTCTAGGGGTGTGTCGTCGTTATTTAAACTTCGTAATTTCATAGTTTCACAAAATTACGGAAGTTATATTTTCGCTGTTAGTATTTAACACTAAATAGTTATCAACGATACCGATCTTTAATTATTTGGAGATGTTTTCTTGCTTAATCTTCTTCGGAATTTATGATACGTATTATGGTATTTATTATGACTTGGATATTTACGATATGAAGTAAGATTATTAAATATCAAAGCTATAATAAGCAATACTGTAACTCCTGTTAATACTGGCGAAATAACATACCAATACCCCAAATCTTTTATCTGGCTGGAACCTGTAACGGCGATAAGTGCAGTTGCTCCTCCTGGTGGATGTAATGTTTTGGTTACTTGCATACAAACAATAGAAAGTGATACTGCCAATGGTGCTGTAATCCAGATAATATCTGGTGCTAGTTGTTGTACTGTTACTCCTATAATTGCCGAAATAACATGTCCTCCTACAAGGTTACGAGGTTGTGAGAACGGACTTCTAACTTCTCCATAAACCAAAACACTCGAAGCTCCAAACGAACCAATTAAGTACACTAAATCTGATCCTGTAAAATGTTGGGTTTGGGTATAAGCAATCAATCCGATACCTACAAATGAGCCTAAGAATGACCAGAATATCTCTTTAGAATTAACTAAAGTTTCTTTGTAAAGTATATATCTTGTTTTGCGGTAGCTTCTTTTTATTTTGGTAACACCCCCCATAAATTATTTTATTTTGATATGCTTGGTAAAAATGTATAAACTGTATGCGGATAAATCATTTTTGCTGTGTACTTAGAAATCAAGCAAACAACTAAGATTGGCAAAAATAAAGTGTAATCATTCGTTAGCCCGCAAACTAAGAATATTGCTGTAAATGGTGCATGAATACTAGCGCTTAAAACGGCTGCCATACCAATTACCATAAAGTTTAACGGAATTACTTGTGCATTAAAAAACGTATTTAAAACTGATGCCAAAAGCAATCCCAAAAATGCCCCGATAAAAAGACTTGGTGCAAAAACACCTCCGTCGCCACCAGAAGCCAATGTTATAGAAGTTACAATAGGTTTTAAAAGTAAAATCCCGATAAAGGTGAAAGTTAATGTAAGTGTTAACGGAATTGCCGAATTTGTAAAAATTCCATTTATTGCATGATATCCTTCTCCATAAAGTTGTGGAAATATAAATAAGGAAACGCTAAGAACAATCGAACCTAAAATGATTTTATAATAATGTGTTTCTATCTTAGAGAACTGACCTTTAAAAAACAAAACGCAACGAGTTAAATAAACTGAATTTATTCCTGCTAGAATACCTAAAAGGATAAAATACGGAATCGCCTTTAAATGCCAAGTTGTAATATTTACAGCAAATAATGGTCCTTCGTTTAAAATTGTAATTAGTCCGAAAGCTATAGAAACTGCAATTAAATTAGAGATTATAAAAGCTCGTGTTACTTTTCTTGAAATTACTTCGATTGCAAATAAAATCCCCGCAATCGGGCTGCTAAATAATGCCGTAACTCCTGCCGCAACTCCTGCACAAATTAATTCGGTTTTATATTGGCGAAAGATATTTTCTTTTTGTTGTGCTACCGAGCCAATCGTTGCTGTTGCTACAACGGTAGAAACTTCGATTCCTGTAGAACCTCCAAAAATAACCGTCAATAATCCATTAATAAAATGGGATGGAATTTTATAATTAGGTAAGTTTTTAGATTTCGACTGGGTACTTTCAAAAACTTCTTTGATTCCTTTATTTTCTTTTTTCTTGAATAAATACTGACGCAAGAAATAAATTACCGAAAGTCCAAAAACAGGGAAAATCACATAAAAAATCGGATTTACCGTAGCTTGATGAAAAAATATTTCTTCATAATACTCCGTTATTTTCTTGAGAGAAATTCCTAAAAATGCCGAGAGAAAACCAATTAAAACAGAAACAATAACTAATTTTCGAAATTTAATAAATTGATGATTCTTTTTGATTTGCGCCGTTTTGTTCATCAGAAGTTTGAAGTTTAAACTCACTTTTTATAAGTGGTTTGCAAATTTAGAGAAACAGAACCATATTCGATTTAAAACATACGAATATTGCATTTTTTTAACAGTAAAGTAAGAAAATTACCTTTCATAAAATTCTAACGGTAAATCATCTGGGTCGGCGATAAAAGTAAATCTTTTTTGGGTAGTTTCGTCAATTCGTATTGCTTCATAAGCGACATTCTTTGATGCTAAAAACGCAATTGTTTCGTCTAGATCAGACACCTCAAAAGCCAAATGTCGTAAGCCTGCTCCTTCTGGTCGAGAAGTCCTTGCTGGCGGATTTGGGAACGAAAATAACTCGACAATATACTCTCCATTTAATGCCAAATCAAGTTTATACGACTGGCGTTCTTCGCGGTAAATTTCTCTGATTATAGTTAAACCCATAATCTCGGTATAAAACAATTTGGACTTATTATAATCACTACAAATAATAGCGATATGGTGTACTTTATTTAATGAAAGCATTATTTATTATTTTCTGATTCTTGATTTAATTTTCGGATAACTTTTGCCGGATTCCCTACTGCAAGCGAATTATCAGGAATGTTTTTTGTAACAACCGATCCCGCTCCTATTACGCAACCTTTCCCGATGGTTACTCCCGGACATATTACAGAGTTCCCTCCAATCCAGCAGTCATCTCCTATAGAAATTGGCAACGCATTTTCGAGTGTTTTTCTTAATTCTGCGTCAAGCGGATGTGTAGCCGTATAAATTTGAACATTGGGTGCAAAAAACACATTCGACCCTATAGTTACCGGAGCACAATCCAGAACAACACAATTTACATTAAAGTAAACATTATCGCCACAAGTAATATTGTATCCATAATCGCAATGAAACGGTGGTTCTATATAAAAACTCTTACCTGTATTGGGGATTAATTCTTCTAAAATTAGTTTGGCTTTTTTAGTCAAACGGTATTCTGTTACATTTAAACGATGCAGTAAATTTTTAGCTCTTCTACGATCTTTTACTAAAATTGAATCACCAGCTAAGTAGTAATCTCCTGCAATCATTTTTTCTTTTTCATTTTTCATAAATAGTATTACATTTTTTTCTTGGCGATTTTTTCATGAATCTTTAATGTTTCCTGCAAAGCTGCAGTTGCGTACCAAGGTATTAATTCGGCTTCAAGCAAATTTGCATTTATTGCGGGATCTGTTGCTACAAGTGCTTTTGCCTCTTCGATAGTTGCTACATTAAAAATATAAATCCCTCTATAATTTTTATCGTTCTTCATAAAAGGCCCAGCTACAACTAATTTTCCTTCTTTGGCTAATTTGCCAATATTAGCCATATGTCCTTCAAATAATTTCTTGGTTTCTTCTTTTGAAGCTGTTGTATTTGTTCCTGATTTTAAAAGACAGAATACGTATTTCTTCATTCCGTAATCGTCCGCGTTAAGGGATTTTGCTAAATTCTCATCAAACTTAACTTCCGTTTCCTGCGAAAATACGATAACATTCATAAATAAAAACACGAGTAATACTATTGCTTTTTTCATAAAGTGGATTATAACGTTTTGAGCATTTTTTTAAGAATAACAATTTGACCTAAATGATAAACGTCATGCTGAATGATTCCATGAATATGCTCATAATAGGTATGATTATTATTGACATATATTTTATCTAAATCGGCATCATCTAAATCATCTAAAAATGAATTCCATAATTCTTGCGATTTTGCCAGACTTTGAAGTGATTGCTCCCAAGCTGCTTCAGATGAATCTAAAACAGGTACAAAATAATTATGATCAGGAGTAGTGACTGTTTCTCCCTGAACGCGTCTTAAAATGTTTCTTCTCCATTGTATAAGATGATTGACAATTTCCCAAATCGTATTTAAATTAGGATTTATTTTCCTGTATGCCTGATCTGCACTTACATCTTTTAATGTATTTGCTAAATTAACTTCTAGCCAAGGATTTCCATTATAAATAGACTGATATAGATTTGAAATTCTTTTATTTTCTGACATAATAAATCGTTTTTTGAAATACAGAAGCTAAGATACAAATAAGTATTTTACAACTCATCCTCAAAATTCTACAATTGGGTTACTTAATATTTTAATGTTAAAATTAACAAAATATATTTGTCTCATCAAAATCAAAAAACATGAAAACCAAGTGTCTAGAATTAAATAAAAACGGAATAGGATTAAAAATCAAATCCCTTTTTACAATCTTATTTTTAGTAATAAGTTCAGTTATTTTTGCCCAAAATACACTTTCGGGAAAAGTAGTTGACGGAAAAGGAAAGCCAATCGCTGGGGCAAACATATATATAGATGGTACTTACGATGGTGCTACAAGTGCCGAAAATGGAGAGTTTTCATTTACAACCGAAACTTCAGGAAATCAAATATTAATAGTAAGTTTTTTAATTTATGAAACGTCAACTACATCAATAGATCCTGCCAATTTTAAAAATCAAATTATAAAGCTAAAGGAAAACGTAAATTCATTAGATGCCGTTGTTATTACTGCCGGAACTATGGAATCTGGCGATAAAGCCAGGGTTTCGGTTTTAAAACCTCTGGACATTGTTACCACTGCTGGTTCTGCAGGAAATATTATTGCTGCTCTACAAACCTTACCGGGAACTCAAAGTGTGGGCGAAGATGGGCGTTTATTCGTTCGTGGTGGAGAAGCCAACGAAACACAAACATTTGTTGATGGTATTAGAGTTTCTCAGCCTTATGGCGCAACGGTTCAGAACTTACCTACTCGTGGTCGTTTTTCTCCTTTCTTATTTAGCGGAATTGCTTTTTCTACAGGAGGTTATTCGGCTGAATATGGCGAAGCTTTATCTAGTGTATTATTACTAAATACTCAGGATGAACCTGACCAAAATAAAACAGACATCGCTATGATGACTGTAGGATTAGGAGTTGGACATACAAAAAAATGGGATAAAAGCTCTTTAAGCGTAAATGTGAGCTACATCAATCTGGCACCTTATCAGGCGGTTATAAAACAAGATGTCGATTGGAACCAACCCTATCAATCTATATCTGGAGAAAGTGTATATCGTTACCATTTTGCTAACGGAACTCTGAAATTATATGCCGCTTTTGATACCGAAAAAATCGACCTTAACCAGAAAAACATCAATTTTGAAGATAAAATAAGAGTCAATTTAGTAAACAACAACTTTTACTTAAACACGGTATATAATGGAACATTTGGTAGTAACTGGCAAATTACTTCGGGATTGAGTTATGGATATAGCAACAATAAAAAAGATATTGATATTGATCATTTAAACGATGATGAAAATGCTGCTCATCTTAAATTAAAATTAAAAAAGAGCCTTTCGAACAGAGTGAAACTATCATTTGGTGCTGATTATTTTATTACTAAATACAGCGAAGATTTTCAGGATAATGTAACGCCTACAATTACTAATGGTTACGACTCTAACATTGCTGCTATTTATGCCGAAACTGAAATTTCGTTCTCTAGCAAACTAGCTGCAAAAGTTGGACTTAGAGCTTCTAACAACAGTTTACTTGATGAAACTGCATTAGCTCCAAGAATTTCATTAGGATATAAAGTGGCAAAAAACAGTCAGTTTTCACTTGCTTATGGAGACTTTACACAAACTCCAGTTGTTGATTACATCAAATATTCAAAATACCATCAGTTTGAAAGCGAAAAAGCAGCGCATTATATTTTAAACTTTCAATACAATAAAACAGGACGCACTTTTAGAGCCGAAGCCTATTACAAAGATTACAGCAATCTGGTAAAATACGACACGCAAAACATTCAATACAATTCGGTTTTTAATAACAATGGTTCTGGTTATGCTAAAGGAATCGATATATTCTGGAGAGATAGTAAATTATACAAAAATCTGGAATACTGGATTTCCTACTCCTACATTGACACCAAAAGAGATTATAAAAATTTCCCAACTAGTGTAACTCCCGATTTTGTTGCCGACCAAAACTTATCGGTTGTAACTAAATATTTTATTACCGATTGGAAATCGCAAGTTGGCTTAACAAACAGTTTTAGCACAGGAAGACCTTACAACAACCCAAATGAAACAAAATTCATGAACGGAAAAACAAAATCATACAATAGTTTAAGTCTTAGCTGGGCGTATTTATTAACCACTCAAAAGATTTTATACTTCTCGGTTTCGAATGTATTAGGAACTCAAAATGTATTTGGATACGATTATGCCAAAAATCCCGATGCAACCGGAGTATATAACCGACAAGCCGTAACGCCTACAGCAGACCGTTTTTTCTTTATTGGTTTCTTCTGGACTATTAGTGATAATAAAAATGAGAATCAGTTGAAGAATCTTTAGAGGAAAGGTACTGAGGTTCTGAGTGACAAAGGTTCAAAGGTTTTACCAATATTGTTTAGAAGAGGTTCTGAGGTTCTGAGAAACTAAGTAACTAAGTTTCTCAGAATCTAAAAAAACTCAGTACCTCAGAACCTTAGCCACTTAGAACCTTAAAGAAAACCTTTGAACCTTTGAACCTCTTTTAAAAAACCTTTGAACCTTCCTCAAACAACTCATCCCTAAAAATCAACAACTCAGTAACATAAAATTTAAAGAGAATAAATTCTATAATACTTTTGAAGTATAAATTAACAAACGTTTCAATCATCAAAAAATAACTAAACCTTAAAACAAGAAATCATGACAAAATTTATTACCGCGATTACATTATTTATTTGCAGTTTTTTATCTGCTCAAACTCAATTTGAACAAGGAATGGGAAAAGCTTTTGGGCTTTGGAAAGAAGGAAAAAATACGGAAGCATCAGATTTGTTTGAAAGAATCGCTGCTGCCGAAAAAACAAGCTGGTTACCTAATTATTATGTTGCATTAGTAAATACAACATCGGCTTTTAAAACTCAAGATAAAACACAAATAGATTTATTACTTACAAAAGCGCAAAATGCATTGAATATCGAAATGATAAAAAATCAAAACAATGCGGAACTTTACGTTTTACAAGCTTTAATTTACACTGCTTGGGTTGTAGCTGATCCTATGACTAACGGAATGAAATATTCGGCTAAAACGATGGAAACATATAACAAAGCTGAAGCATTGGCTCCAGATAATCCTAGAGTTGTTTTTGGCAAAGCCGATTTTCAATTGGGTGGTGCAAAATGGACAGGAGTTGACACGAAACCTTTGTGTGCTCAGGTTGAAAAAGCTATCGGACTTTTTGCTACTTTTAAACCTGAAACTCCTTTTTCTCCAAAATGGGGTTTAGACAGAGCTCTTGAAGTTCAAAAAACTTGTAAATAAAATATTGGGAAGGAAGTTAATCTGTTCGCTATTCTTCCTTCCAAATTTATTAAAAAAACAAAATGAATAAAATATATAAAGACTTCCCCAGAGTACTGTACTTATCAATTGCAATTTTTGTAGTTGTTCAATTTATAGGTTTCCTATCTGGTCAAACTATTCATTTTGATTTACAATTGTTCATTTACTTTCTGTTTACCTTTCTTTATACGCTCTCATTATATATTGCAAACACAACCTTATTCAGTTATTTAGATGTAGTATTTGAAAAAAACAGATTCTCAGCAAAAAGGATAATAATTGGTTTTATTGGCTCTTTTCTAGTCACTTTATTTGTAATTTTTTTACTTCGAATTCTAGAAGAGGTTATTATCAATAAAAAGTCTTTTGAAGTTTTCTTAACAAATGAAAACCTCTCCAATTATATCGGTTCTATTATTATTACTTTTTTTATAACCTTATCATTATACGCCTTTTATTTTTACAAATTATATAATGAAAATAGAGTTAAGGAACAGAAAATTATTGCGGGAACAGCTTCTGCAAAATTCGAAAGCTTAAAGAATCAAATCGATCCCCATTTTCTTTTTAATAGTTTAAATGTACTAAGTTCTCTGATAGAAGAAAACCCAGATAATGCGCAACGTTTTACGACATCATTGTCTAAAATTTATCGTTACGTTTTAGAACAAAAAGACAAAGAACTGGTATCGGTAGAAGATGAATTGGTTTTTGCCAAAACGTATATGAATTTGTTAAAAATGCGTTTTGAGAACAGTTTGTTTTATGAACTACCAACTAAAGATATTAATCCAGAAGCAAAAGTAGTTCCGCTATCCTTACAACTTTTACTAGAAAACACGGTAAAACATAATGTGGTAAGTGAACAGAGACCGTTACATATTCGGATATTCATTGAGAAAGATTATTTAGTCGTTCAAAATGATTTTCAAAAGAAAGAAGTATTGCAAGACCGCCAAGGTGTAGGATTGCAAAATATTGTAAACCGCTACGGCATTATTACCAATCGAAAAGTATTGATTGAGCAAAATGCAGCAACATTTACCGTTAGAATACCAATTTTAACAAAACAAATTACTGTTATGGAAACAACATCCGATTATAGCGAAAATAGTGCTTATTACAGAGCAAAAAAAAGAGTGGAACAACTTAAAGGTTTTTATGGAAACTTGATTTCCTATTGTTGTGTAATCCCTTTTCTAATTTTTATAAACTTACAGTTTTCACCAGGATTTCAATGGTTTTGGTTCTCTGCCTTAGGTTGGGGATTTGGATTACTTATGCATGCTTTTAAAGTATTTGGATATAGTACTAATTGGGAAGAAAGAAAAATTCAGGAGATTCTAAGAAAACAAGAGAACAAACAAAACTGGAAATAATGAAAGATAATAATCAATTTGACGACCGTTATCTAAAAGCTAAAAAAAGAGTTGAAGCCATTAAAGGATTCTATAGTAATCTGGCTTCATTTATAATAGTCAACCTTATTTTACTTTTTATTAATTTAAACTACAGCCCTAATCATTTATGGTTTTATTGGCCCTTATTATGGTGGGGATTGGGAGTATTATTTCACGGATTAAAAGTTTTTAATTGTTTTCCTGTTTTTGGTAAAGAATGGGAAAAACAAAAAATAAAAGAATTAATGGATAAAGAAAAATCCAAAAATGAAAAATGGCAATAACATTAAATTAGATCAAGATGGGACGATTTAGAAAACGCATGTTTGAAGATTACGATGATTATGACGGAAACATAACAAATGACGAACGTTATAATTTAGCATACAAAAGAATGAAAAGGATAAAGGGTTTTTACTCTCACTTAATGATATATGTTCTGGTAAATATATTCATTCTTATCGCTAGTGCAAATCGAGGTATTATAGGTAATGAAGAGTTCTGGAGATGGGAAACATTCTCTACAGCAATATTTTGGGGTATCGGTCTGGTAATTCATGCTTTTACAGTATTTGGAAGAAACATATTCTTTAGCATAGACTGGGAAGAACGAAAAATAAAAGAATTTATGAAAAAAGAAGCCAACCAAAAATGGGAATAATTCTCATTTAAATAAAAAGATAAAAATATTTTCTGATTAAATTTTAACTACTACTTTTAACCAACCAAAACTTTTGCCAAACCAAAAAATGAGAACAATAATTATAGAAGACGAAAAGCCAGCCGCGCGGTTATTACAACGTAAGCTTGATAAAATAAATGTTCCCGTAGCTGTAATGCTTCACTCAGTTGTAGAGGCAATTGATTGGTTTTCGCAAAACGAACATCCAGATTTAATATTTCTTGATATTCAGTTATCCGATGGATTATCGTTTGAAATTTTTGAAAAGATTGATATCAAAAGTGCCGTCATTTTTACAACTGCTTATGATGAATATGCCTTAAAAGCTTTTAAACTCAATAGTATTGATTATCTCTTGAAACCAATAGACGAAGATGATTTAGAAGTGGCAGTTTCTAAATTTAAATCTCGGTTGCCAAAAGTAGAAAACACTACCCAAAACCTTGAAATAGATTTTGAGCAAATTAAAAAAATGCTTTCGAATCCATTCGAGAAAATCTATAAAAAGAGGTTTACTGTTAAAATTGGACAGCATTTAAAAGTAATAGGAACTGATGAAGTAGAATGTTTTTTTAGCGAAAACAAAGGCACTTATTTACATACTACAGATAATAGAAATTACTTAATCGATTCTACTCTAGAAATTCTGGAACAAGAACTTGACCCAAAAGATTTTTATCGCGTAAGCCGTAAGTTTATTATTCCGCTTCCGGCAATCAAAGAAATTGTATTGTATAGTAATTCACGTCTTAAAATAATTTTACCTACTTATAAAGACGATGAGGTAATTGTAAGCCGCGAGAAAGTTTCTGATTTTAAAAACTGGATTGGGTAGTTTTTTCTTGCTACAGATTTAAAAGGTACAGAGGTTCATAGCTACAAAGGTTCAAAGGATAAAACTTTGCTCCCGACGCTTCGGGATTGCGTATCCCTTTGCGCTCTTTGCGGTTAAATTACTACGCCACAGGATAAAAATATTTTCTAATTCCTATCATTACAAAAATCAAGATAGAATATCCAATGAAAAAAGGTGCGATATATTCAATGCCGTCCATTGCCAGCATAAGTGCGATGAGCAATAACTGAAAACCTAAACCGTAT
The DNA here is from genome assembly GCF_002156885.1 of Flavobacterium sp. AJR. NCBI lineage: Bacteria > Pseudomonadati > Bacteroidota > Flavobacteriia > Flavobacteriales > Flavobacteriaceae > Flavobacterium > Flavobacterium sp. AJR. The sequence goes on from NZ_NCWQ01000004.1 coordinate 86,259, forward strand.
AAAGAAACAAAGGTCATAAACCAGTTCGGAAATGTTTTAACCTTATAAGCGTCGCTATCAAGTGCGTGGATTATTTTATCAAAAAGTCCATATACAATAATATAAACCTGATGCAAAAAAACGACCGATTTTTGATTTTCACCTGGTAATGCTTTAGGGATTTTATCTTCAAAAATCTTACTAGTTCTATCTCCTCCTACCGATTTATTTCGCAGAATCACATAGTAATAGTTATATAATGTACCTTGTAGTTGTATGCATAAAAAGGCAAGGATTGTAATAGGCAGAGTCGTTTTAGAAACGTAACATATACTTATTAAGAACAAAAAATTCAAAATAATATCAAATATACTATCGAGATATCTTCCTGTGTAGGATGGTGTATTTTTTATACGTGCTAATTCTCCGTCGGCAGCATCAATAATAGATTTTAATATTATAAAAAATCCTGCCCAATAAAAGTGTTTTTCCAGAATACAATAAATCGCAACCAACCCCGAAATTCCAAAAAGCAAGGTTACATCTATAGGTGTAAATCGTGTATTTTGTAACTTTTTCGCAAAAAACCTTCCAAAAGGTCTTCCATAATCTGATAAATCATAAAATTTATCTTGTGCTGCAAGTTTAGACATCTATGTTATTATAAACAAAAGAGTTGCGACAATATAGTCAGTGTAATTTACGAAAAAAATATTATTTATTAATCTATTGATTACAAATAAATAATGATTCTAATTTTTTTAATCTGTGACAGGAAAATTAACCGCAAAGAGCACAAAGAGATTCGCAAAGTTTTAACCCTTTGTAACTTTGAGCCTCTGTACCTTTGTAGCTATAAACTATTCTGCTGGAGTAATCTCTATTGCTCCAAATTTCCAATCAGGATTTAATTTCTGAGAATCTGCGGGTTTAATAAAAACTATCGATTCTATTTTTTCAATTTTATTATTGATTGTATTTGTATCAATATACCTCAACAATTCATCATAAGTCTGATTCTTACTCTTTGGTTTATCTGATACAACTCCTATTTTTGATAGATATTCAGCTGATGGAATTTCTAATTTCAGTGGAGAATTTTCGATATTGTTTTTATAAAAAGTATCCAGAATAAATTTCTTGGTGGTGATTATAATAACTCCAGAATCTGACCCGTATTTCTTTGAATTAGCATCTTTATATACTGTCATTGTCGAAATATCATTTGGATTTATTGGTTCCAAAATATTTTGTACCTCATTCATATAGCCTATTTTTTTTGCATCCAAAATAACTAAAGGCTGAGGTTTCTTTTGAGCATATGCAAAACACACAAAAACAAGAGAAAGGAATAGATATACTTTTTTCATGAGATCGAATATTGGGCTATTACTTACTTAATCTATGTAAAGTATAAGTCATCGCGCTTAAAAGGAAAAATGCCATTATTTGGTGAATCAAACCTAATGCAATTGGCACATGATATAAAAGTGTAAAAACACCTAAAATAAACTGTAAAAACACAAAGACAACTAAGGTTTTAATTCCATTTGATTGTGTTTTGCTAAGAGCAAATTGTGTGCTTTTAAAATATAAGAAAAGAATAATAGCAACAACTACATAAGCAAATGTTCTGTGTACAAACTGTACACCACTTTTACCTTCTATTAAATTTTTCACAAGTGTAGATTGTTCGATAAAAACTGAATCATGAATAAATTGTCCGTCGCTCATTAATGGCCAATGATTGTGAATTAACCCAGCGTTTAAACCTGCTACAAATCCTCCATAAATAATTTGTATTAAAAGGAGAACCAAGGCAATCCTTGCAATATTACGAAGGGTAACATTAATGGTAATTTTATTTCTTTCAGGATAAATTAAATCTAATGCAACCCATAATGTATAAGCAAAGGTTACAAAAGCAAAAGTTAAATGCAGCGAAAGTCTAAAATGGCTTACATCTGGATTATCAATTAATCCGCTTCGTACCATAAACCATCCCAAGAAACCCTGAAAAGCTCCCATTGCCAGAAGAACAATACACTTTTTTATTGTCGAACTGTCTAATCTCTTCTTTATTAAAAAATAAACAAACGGAATAAAGAAAACCAAACCAATGATACGACCGATAAAGCGGTGAAACCATTCCCAGAAATAAATCATTTTATAATCTGAAAGTTGGAAATCATTATGAATATTAATTTTTTGATATTCTGGAAACTTCTTGTATTGCTCAAAAGCTTCATTCCATTTTGCCTCACTCATAGGCGGAAAAGTATCTGTTACCAAATGCCAATCGGTCATTGATAATCCAGAGTTTGTTAGTCGGGTAATCCCTCCTACTACAACCATTAAAAACAATAAAAAACATCCTGACAAAAGCCAAATGATTACTGATTTATTTTCTCTTTTCATTTTATTTCTTTGAGGTACAAAATTGCAAAAACGCAAAGTTGCAGAGTCTCCAATTTTGGGTTAATAATTCTCTAATATATTTTAATTAAGGTTCTAAGATGCTAAGGCATGAGATATTAAGTTTTTTATTTCTTTACAAAGACGCACTGCTGTGCGCCTCTACAGAAAACCTTTGAACCTCTGCTACTTTGAATCTTTATTCCTTTTCAACTTTAACCAATCCAAGCTTTTCTCCTCTTTTGAGCATGAAATCATAAGCCGCTTGATATTCATTTGGAATTTCACCTTCTAGAATAGCTTCTTTAATGGCTTCTTTTAAAACTCCTATTTCTCTGGAAGGTTTTAGGTTATAAATTTCCATAATCTCTTCTCCCGAAATTGGTGGCTGAAAATTACGAACGTGATCACGCTCTTCTACCTCAACGATTTTCTTTCGTACAACCTCAAAATTCTTATGGTATTTCTTGAATTTACTTGGATTTTTGGTGGTGATATCGGCTTCACATAAAATCATTAAATTTTCGACATCTTCTCCCGCATCAAAAACCAAACGACGAACGGCGCTATCTGTCACAATATCTTGTGATAAAACAATAGGTCGCGAACTCATTATTACCATCTTTTGCACAAATTTCATTTTGTGATTTAATGGCATATGCAAACGTTCGAATATCTTCTTGGCCATTTTTCCTCCTAAAAACTCATGTCCGTGAAACGTCCATCCTTGTTTTTTACTGAAACGTTTTGTTGGAGCTTTCCCAATATCATGCAATAAAGCAGACCAACGCAACCAAACATCATCAGTATTTGGGCAAATATTATCGACAACCTCTAAGGTGTGGTAAAAATTATTCTTGTGTGTATGTCCTTCTATTTCTTCTACTTGATTTAATGCCGTTAATTCGGGCAAAATAATATCAAGAAGTCCTGTTTGAAATAACAATAAAAACCCAACTGAAGGTTTATCTGTAGAAAGGATTTTGTTTAATTCATCGACAATACGCTCACCCGAAATAATATTAATTCGCTCTGCGTTTTTGGTAATTGCCTGCAATGATTTTTCTTCAATTTCAAATCCTAATTGGTTTGCAAAACGAATAGCACGCAACATACGCAATGGATCATCAGAATAAGTAATATCTGGATCTAAAGGAGTTTTGATAATTTTATTTTCTAAATCACTCAATCCATCAAAGGGATCTGACAAATCTCCGAAAGTAGCAGGATTTAAAGATAATGCCAATGCATTTATAGTAAAGTCACGACGATTCTGGTCATCTTCTAGCGTTCCGTTTTCTACAACAGGATTACGGCTATCAAAATGATAGGATTCTTTTCTTGCACCAACGAATTCAATGTCTGTATCTTCAAAACGCAACATTGCGGTTCCGTAAGTTTTAAAAACCTGTACTTTGGGTTGTTTTGGAAGTAATTCTGAAACTTTTAATGCCAATTCGATTCCGCTTCCTACGGCAACGACATCAATATCTTTTTTAAAATCTCGTTTTAAAAGTAAGTCTCTTACGAAACCTCCAATTACGTAACTATCTACATTAAGTTCTTGAGAGGCTTGCGAAATAATTTCGAAGATTTTATTTTGCAAAGCACCTTTATAATTTGTTTTTTTAGCCACGAATTCTCTAATTTTTATAAAATAACAGTAAAATAATATATTGATAATTTTACCGTGCGCAAATTTACAACATACTGTACGCCTTTTACAATCTAGAGCGTATTTTTTTTAGTATTTAGCATTTTCAACTTCATAATTTCGTCAAAAACTATCCGTTATCGATAGCAAACTACTTTTCAGATATAAATTCCCACTAATTAATCTATCCACGAGGCAAAAAAACAGCTATCAATATGATGTCTTTATGATAGTATCAAACAAATCAATCTGTATCTGTTATTCTTTTGATTTCAATTTGTACTTTTGAATCTGTACAAAAAAGTAGAAAATGAAAATTGTTATATCGCCTGCAAAGTCTTTAAATTTCGAAAAAGAATTACCAACTTCTCAATATACCGAAGCTAGCTTACTAAAAGAAGCCAGACAAGTTCATAAAGTTTTAAAACACAAAAACCCTGCTGAATTATCTGAATTAATGGATATTTCAGACAAATTAGCTCAGTTAAACTGGCAACGCAATCAGGATTGGAAAACTCCTTTTACACCCGAAAATGCACGCCCAGCTGTATTTACTTTTGATGGTGATGTATATACTGGTTTAGATGCTTATACAATTCCGATAGAGAAACTAGATGTTTTGCAAGATAAATTACGCATCCTATCTGGTTTATATGGAATTTTAAAACCATTGGATTTAATTCAGGCTTACCGATTAGAAATGGGAACTAAATTACCTATTGGTGAAGCAAAAAACCTATATGAATTCTGGAAAGAAACGGTTACTAAAACATTAAACAAGGAACTTAAAAAAGGTGAATTGTTTGTAAATCTTGCCAGTAATGAATATTTCTCGGCTGTAGATGTTAAGGCTTTAAAAGTGCCTGTAATTACTCCTGACTTTAAAGATTATAAAAACGGAAAACTAAAAATAATTAGTTTCTTCGCCAAGAAAGCAAGAGGAATGATGGTGCGTTATATTATAGATACTAATGCCGAAACTATTGATGATTTAAAAGGTTTTAATTACGAAGGATATCAATTTGATGCTAATCTTTCTAAAGGAAATCATTTGGTTTTTACCCGATAAAAAAGAAAAATTATAAAACAAAACCGTCTCATTCTATAAAGGAAAGAGACGGTTTTTTATTTTCTGGTCTTAAAATTATCTTTTTGAGTATAATAAATTTTAACACATAGAAACATAGACTTTATGTGTAAAAAAGAAGGTATAAAGAAATACATTTCTTTCACATAGCCAATAGCTCTGTGTATTTTAAATTAAGTGAAACGTCTTTTTTGAGAATACAAAACCTATGTTTCTATGTGTTAAATAAAATTTTACAAAACGCTCATTGCAAAATTATTATTTAACTGACCAAGTATTATTTTTTGGTGTTGCATCTACAAAAATTCCACCATCTATAGTTACAGATTTTACTTCTTTGGTTGTATTAAAATTGACAGAAGTTTTCTTTTGGTTACTTTTCCATGTTGCAGGAGTTTCATGTAATGTTTCTTTTGTACCATCTGCATACACAACATTTACATCAAAAGGGATTGCAAATCCTCCTTTATTTTTAATATAAACCACTGTATTTTTAGCTTTTACATCAACTTTATCAATTGAGATATCAATATAATTATTTGTAAAGAACCAATTATCAAAAAACCAATTCAGATTTTTACCCGAAGCTGTATTAAATGAATTAAAATAATCCCACGGAATAGGATGTTTACCATTCCAATTATCCATATAAGCATGTAGTGATTTCTTAAAAAGATCATCTCCCAGTAAATCTTTTAAGGCAATATAGGATAATGATGCTTTACCATAAGAATTGTTTCCATATCCTGCACCCGAAACTTGTGTAGACATGGAGATTATCGGCTGATCTTCTTCTGTAGATGGATCATTTATATAATTATTTACTCTAAATTTTTTATAAAATTCATCGGCTGCTTCTTTACCGTGTTGCGAAATACCTATTAAATATTCGAATGTGGTTGCCCAACCTTCATCCATAAATGCATAACGTGTTTCGTTTATTCCCATATAAAAAGGGAAATAAGTGTGCGCTACTTCATGATCCTGTACCAATTGTGCAAAAATAGGATCTCCCATTTGAGAATCATTACACATCATTGGGTATTCCATATCGGCAAAACCTTGAAACGCTGTCATTTTAGAAAATGGATATGGAACTCCTGGCCAATTGTTAGAAAACCAATCCAGCGCATATCTGTTATTTTTTACAGAAACTACAAAATCAGTTCCTTTTATATCGTAAGCCGCCTGAACGCTTGCACGACGATTTGTTTTTTTATCTACAACAACGCTACTTGCATCCCATAAATAATGATCACTTAAACCGAAACATACATCTGAGATATTTTTGGCTTCAAATTTCCAGATATTCCAATCGTTTTGTTTGGTAACAGAACCGCTTTTCATTTCTTGTTCATTTGCTATATGCAAAATCTCATCTGTAGTATATGATTTTTTTAATCGTGCCGAAAATTCTGGTTGCAAAACCTCATCAGGATTTAATAAATCTCCTGTTCCGTAAACCACATAATTTTTGGGTGCTTTTACTGAATATACATAATCATTAAAATCATTGTAAAATTCCTGACGATCAGTATGTGGCAATCTATCCCAATTGTTGTAATCATCAAAAACTGTAACACGAGGATAACTATATGCAACAAAGAATGTTGTATTATCTATTTGTCCTTCTCTCCCGCTTTCTTTAGATAAAGGATAGTTCCAATCGATATTAATTGTGATTTTAGAACGAGGAAGCATTGGCTTATTCATTTTTACATTCCCTACTGTTCCCCAACTTCTTCCATCTTCTTTATATATTTCTCCTTCTATTTTTAAAGATGTAATTGTTAATCCATCACTCAAGAAATCATTACTAACGTCTCCGCTTCTTGGCGAAGATGGTTTATGAAGATTATTTACAAACCTAATTGGTAAATTCTGCAATGTATCATTACTATTGTTTTCGTAAATAATAGTTTCTGTACCGCTTACAATTTTAGTATCAGCATTTACTGTTATATCAATTGTATATTTTCCATGATTCTGCCAATAGTTTTTCCCAGGTTTCCCATCCATAGAACGAGTTCCTTTTGCGTAAGCTTCTTTTATATTTCTTGGCATATATAGTTCTTGTGCAAAACTATATTGTACCATACCTATAAATGCAAATAGCAGTAATTGAGATATTTTTCTTTTCATAGTTGGTTATTTTTGATGATTATCAATAGTATTCTTGATTAGTTATGAATAGCATAAAGTTGTTACAATTATTCTTCAAATTTATTCTATTATCTTATACTTTAACCAAATAATTATCTTAAATCACTCAAATAAAACAGCTTACAACTCTTTTTTTTTACTGAATAAAAAAACCGTCTTATTCCAAATGGATTAAGACGGTTTAAAATACTATCGTTTATTTTGTATCCTGATTGATTCGCTCATAATATATTTCTTCATTATCTAAATCAATTTTAGCTTTACCCGAATCTGTTATTTTTCCAGTATTAATAGCTCTGAGATTTTTTGAATATTCATCTATATAATAACTCCATAATCGCTTATCCGAAGTCAACATTTCTGTTATGTGATTGTTTTTTTCAAAAGAATCATAAAAAATAATCTCTTCTGTTTTAATCAATTTCATTTCTTTCGTACTCTTATTCTGTAAATAATACGAAATTTTATCGGCATCAATAATCATCAACTCATTTTCAATCTTATCACTTTTTAAATTCCTATGTGACCAACTCGGAATATTTCCGTTCATTTTCCATGTTCCAACCAATTTATCGATTAGTTTTTTTCTGATAACTGGTTTTAACGAATCAAATTTATTTTTAGAAATTTTCCCTAATTCAGAATCTGGTTTTATTTTATAAGCAAATAAAAAAAAGTCTGCCGCTGCAGCAAATTCATTTTTATCAAAATAAGAAATAGCCGAATCATATTTATTCTTTTGAAGCCACATTTTTTGATCTGACTGTGACCAAGACTGAAATGAAAATAAAA